>NZ_DIMV01000049.1:0-21900 GCF_002425715.1 Mesotoga sp. UBA5557 | reverse complement strand
AGAGCAGAAAACCCGTTGTACGCTGTGAAAAGCCAAGACCCTAGTCACGCCTTTACCGCTCTTTTCATTCTTGTCGGAGAACGGCGAACCGATAACGGATAACCGTTTCTTATTCAACTCGCAACTTGTCTCTTGCAACTGTTTCAAAGATCGAGATTCTGACCAGAGTTTGCCAGGACGACCCAAAGCTAGGAAAGACCGTCATCCCGATGTGCAACTGATCGGGATCTCAAGCGAAAGATCCGCTGGGCGCTGCAAAGATCCGCTTGTGAGAAGACGTTGAGCGGTTAAACCGGTGAACCCGCTGATCGCTGAGCGCTGTTTAGAGCCGTCTGAACCACGCCAGGATGACCCGAAGTAAGAAAAGTCTGTCATCCCGTAGAGCTCATAGTAAGAGTGGTTCTTGGTTGTTGTGTGGTTGTTGGTAAGAGCAAACAGGAAAAGGGACGCCAAATTCGTTTCGCTCTGAAATTTTCCCCTCATGTCATCCCATAGAACCTGCCCTGAAAAGCCTGCCCCAATGTGCACCTGTTTGGGGTCTCCTGTTCAGGACAACTGCACGGGATCTGGTTTTGAGAACGATCCAAGGATCGAGATCCTGGCCAAGAAGCACGAGGATGACGAAGTGAGCTGGTTCTGATAAACTGGATTTCGTCATTCTTTGCGTGATAGGGGTTCTAGCTCTTTGATCTTGACCAACCACCAACCACGTACGACCAACAACCGCTCTTAGCCCAGCCTTGCGTCCCCGGGCGCTTTTCCGGGCATTGCGACCTGGCCCGTTCTTGCCCAGCCTTGCGTCTAATGTTTAATTCCAGCATCACTTTCTCGCGCCAGCGAATAAGAACTATCTATTCTTTTTCTTTCCACCCGCTCTTATTAACCCGTACTTACTAACCCGATCCTTTGTTTTCCGCGAAGCTGGCCTCGCCTCCTGCCGAAGGCAGCCTTGCGACCTGGCGTGGTCTTCGCCAGCATTGTGTGCGCCAATGTTCCGCGGCGCCTTGCATCCCTTTACTATCTGTGTACAGGAAATGAAACGAAAGAGTTTGGGATAGTGCCACATACGCAGTGCTTTCAATGATAAACTCTCAAGTGAATCAGCTGATTTTGATCTGGCGGGAGAGGCAATGGACGACTACTTGGGCTACAACAAACCTGAATACAAGAGAACGAGAAAACTTGCGATCTTCGAGGGCTCGTTCTTCAACATGGCCTTTCTGGTTACTCAAGGCTTCATAGTAACCGGTCTAGCTCTTGAATACGGCGCTTCTGAGATGCTAATCGCCATAATTGGAGTTCTCCCTACGCTTGCTCAACTAGTTCAGCTGCTTGCGCCATTCGTGATGAAGTTTTTCAAGGACAGGAAAAAGGCGATGCTTTTCAGCGCACTTATCGGGAGGATACCACTTGCCTTTATTCCCGTTACACTTGCCCTGGGGATTAAATCGCAATCGCTGCTGCTGATTCTCCTTTCTTCAGTTGCGTTTGGTAACTCTCTTGTGGGCACTTTCTGGGCTTCGATAATGGGAGACGTGATCGATCCCGAAAAGACAGGTAAATATTTTGGTAGACGTAATCTGATTCTATCTCTGAGCACAATGCTTATAACTCCTTTGTACTCGTTCATACTGGACCGTTATACGGGTTCTTTGGGATTTGTTATTGTAACTTCTATGGCAAGCGTATTTGCAGTAATAACGATTGTTCTTCTCAAGAGCCACTATGCTCCTCCAGTGAAGACGTTTGGCCAGGGAAGAGTGTTCAAGGAAGTGTTTGGTAATCTCAGATTCAGGCAGTACCTGAAGTTCGCTGTAGTATGGAATTTCGCTATTACTATCTCCGGACCTTTCTACGCCTACCACCAGCTTGTGAATCTCGAGATCAGCTACTCGTATCTGAGTGTTATGAGTATAGTCGCCTCACTTGCCTCCATGATGATGTACGTTGTTTGGGGCAAGATATCCGACCAGATAGGACACCAGTCGGTTGCGGAATTTGGAGTACTTGGAGCAACGATTCTCGCCCTTATGTGGATTTTTGTCACCCCTCAGACGGCGGCTATTCTACTGCCCGTAGATGCGGTAGTAACTGGGATTGTATGGAGCGCAATCAACCTGTGTATCTTCACAATGATGATGGGCATGATACGCGGCCAGTCAGTTGAGTCCTACGTCGCAGTGCAGGCCTTTTTGAATGGGATTGGCGCTTTGGGAGGTTCACTTCTCGGAGGACTAGTTGCTTCCTATCTGAAGGGAAAAAGCATTACAATCTTCGGCATCGACTTCTACGGAATCCAGGTGATCTTCCTTCTGGGCTCCTTCTTCAGGTTTACTGCGTTTCTTCTTCTCAAGAGAGTGCAGACGACAAAGATCAAGACTGTGCCTCAGGTCTTCTTCAACGTCATGTCTACTGTGGGAAGAAGAATGGCTACGAGACCGTATGAATTCCCCATGCTTCAACTCAGGCCTAAAAAGAGAAGACCTGAGGACGAGCCTTTGAAGCTCGACCTGCCTGCCTCTCTGGAGGATACAAGCGACATCGAAGAGAACACTTCCGAAGAACTCAAAGACGGCGCTGACCAGGAAAAGAGATCAGACTCCTAAGCGATATCTCCAAGCTCGTACTGCAGTCTGTGGAGATCCGAGTATATTCCTCCCTTTGAGAGAAGCTCATCGTGAGTTCCCGACTCTACAAGCATACCTTTATGAATCACCATTATTCTGTCTGCATTTCTTATGGTGGAAAGCCTGTGAGCGATCGTGATCATTGTCTTCTCTTTTGAAATTCTCTCCATAGCTTTCTGAATTAGAGCCTCTGTCTCTGTGTCGACATTCGCAGTCGCCTCGTCGAGAACAAGAATATCCGTATTGAAGGCAACGGCCCTGGCAAGCGCAATCAGCTGTCGCTCTCCGGCAGACAATGTGCCCCCTCTTTCAAGGATTACTGAATCGTATTTATCTGGAAGGCGATCAATGAAGTGATGAGCATAGACGTACTTTGCAGCCTCTATGGCCTTCTCCCTCGAAATCGTCTCGTCGAAGAGACGAATATTATCGAGAATACTTCCTGAGAAGAGGAAGACATCCTGTAGTACAACTCCAACCTTCTTGCGTAAACTCTGGAGATTGTAGTCGTAGATGTTCTTGCCATCTATCCTTATCTGGCCGCCCTGAATCTTGTACAGTCCGGTGAGAATGCTGATGATCGAGGTCTTGCCGGCTCCGGTTTCGCCGACGAAGGCGATCTTTTCCTTCGGCCTAACTCCAAAGCTGATGTCCTTCAACACTTTGTGCTCACCGTCATACGCGAAGGTCACGTTTTCAAACTCAACGCTTCCTTCGAGTGCTTTCGTGGCAGCCTCGTCTGGATTGTATGTCTCTTCGGTCTCGTCCATCAGCTTGAAGATCTTCTCGGCCGAGGCAAGCGCATTCTGTACAATGTCGTACTTTTCTGCGATGTCATTCAGCGGTCGGAAGAACATATCGATGTACGAAACGAAGGCAACAAGCACTCCGAAGGCCAGCGTGTTTCCCAGAATGCTTTTTACGCCAAACCAGATAACGATAGCTATGGTCACATAATAAAGAAGATCCAACAGCGGTCTGAAAATGGCAAATACCCAGAGCTGTTCCAAAAGGCTCTTTAGGTGGCTCTTGTTAACCGAATCGAACTCGCTCTTCTTCCTGACTTCCTGATTGAAGACCTGGGTGACAGACATGCCGGAGATATGCTCGGCAAGGAAGGCGTTGATTATCGCAAGGCGCGTTCTCACCTTTCTATAGGCTATCCTGTCGAAGTAACGGAAAACAAAGATCGCTCCAGCAATGATCGGAAGAATGGCCACTGTGATCAATCCCAGGTAGGTAGATAGGTTAAGCATTATTATGATGATTCCTCCCAGCAGGAGGACGTCTTTCACCATCGACGTAATGACACTTGTAAAGAACTCGGCAAGATTCTGCGTGTCGTTAGCAACCCTAGTCGCCAATCTTCCGCTGGGATTCGTGTCGAAAAACCTCATCGGCACTCTCAGAAGATGCCGGAAGAGGTCCACCCTGATACCATGAGTTATCTTCTGTCCCATGTAGGATGTTGCATAGACCTGCCCGTAATTGACGAAGAAAAGCGAGACGAGGATCAGGATCATGAAGATTGCTATCTGACCTATCCCGTTAAGGTCTTGCACCCTCAAGTCTCTGAGTTGTTCTTCGGTTATCGGATAACTTGTCGTACCGTCGGTCACACTGTAGAGACCCGACTCATCCTGTTGGAGATAGAAGGCTCCTTCATCGGATTCCGCGAAGCTAAAGGAACCGTTTTCTTCAACCACGACCAGCGAATACTGATTGTCCATGTAGTTGTCTATTGCTCTTCTCATCAGCAGCGGTGGAAGGAGATCAAGCGCCGAGGAGGCTCCGATCAAAATCAAACTGAGAATCAGAATAGCAACATAGGGCTTCGTGTACTTCCACAGCCTGAAGACGACTCGCCAGTCTTCAACCTTAAGTTTCTCTTCTACTTCGCTGTATACGTTTTCGGCCATGCTATTCCTCCTCGAGCTTTTCTTCTAACATCTGTCTGTCGTACATCCTCTGGTAAAGACCTCCGCCCTGAACTAGATCGGAGTGTACTCCCCTCTCGACTACCTTGCCTTCATGGAGCACATAAATCTCGTCGGAATCCACCACGGCCTTTAACCTGTGAGAGATGACGATTATCGATCTGGTGTCCTCGGAGTCCTTCAAGGATTTTAGAATCTCCGTTTCAGTCTCGGTATCGACGGCCGAAAGGCAATCATCGAGCACAACGAGTGGTGCCTCCTTTATGAGTGCCCTTGCTATAGAAATCCTCTGCTTCTGACCTCCCGAAAGGGTCACGCCTCTTTCACCCACAATGCTTTTGTACCCGTTGCTGAAGCCTTCGATATCCTCATGAATCGAGGCGATGCTCGCGTACTTTTTAACTTCTTCGTCGGATATTCCCATGTCTCCGAAACGAATGTTGTTTCCAACGGTCTCGGAGAAGAGAAACGTCTCCTGCGGAACGTAAGCAACATTTTCTCTTATCGCCTCAGGTTCCAGTTTATTTATATCCACTCCATCTATGAACAGCATCCCTTCGTCAACGGGGTAAAGCCTGGCGATCAATTTTGCAATCGTCGACTTTCCCGAGCCAGTGGTTCCGACGATGGCTATCTTAGAGCCGGGTTTGACTTCGAAATCAATGTTTTCAAGGGCAGGTCTGCTTCCGGTCGGGTAGGTGAAGGTGAGGTTCTTCATGACTATATGACCTTCAAATTCGTCGATTTTTACAGGGTCATCGGTAGTTATGTTGTTATCCTCTTCAAGGACTTCCATAAGCCTTCTGTAAGAGGCGCGTCCTCTCTGGATGATGTTGATCACCCAGCCAAAGGCCGTCATCGGCCAGACCAGCATTCCCAGGTACGAAGTGAACGTGATGTACTCTCCTAGAGTTATCTGACCCAGTATTACCATACGTCCTCCAAACAATGTTGCCAGCACAGTACCAAGCATAGAGAGAGTTTGAATCAGCGGGAAGAACATTCCCCAGACCCTTACCAGAGTCATGTTCTTCTCTACATACGTATCTGACTTATCGGAGAGAGTTCCATTTCTAAGGTCCTCGATTCCGTAACTCTTTATAAGCCGGACTCCCGAGATGGACTCTTCAATTGTATCTGTAAGATCGGAAAAGGATGCCTGGACCATTTTGAATCTCTTATGAATCATCTTTCCAAAGAAGGTTGAAACGATAGCCAGCGCCGGAAGCGGAGCGATTGAGATCCATGTCAGATTCCAGTTCGTGAAAAGCCCCATTGCAAAGATCGTTACAGTTACGAGAAAGACGGCATCTATGATCATGACAATCGCAGGACCCATAGCCATTCTCACGGCATTCACGTCGTTCGTGAATCTGGCCATAAGATCACCGACCCTCGTCCTGTCATAGAAGGTTGGTGGAAGCGTCAGAAGCTTCTCGAAGAGTGTCTTTCGAGCGTAGTACTCGAATTTTCTTGCCGCCCCCATTATGAAGACCCGCCAGAACAATCTCGTTATGAAAAGTCCGAAGGCAACCCCGATAACGGCAAATATAAGCAGTCTGACAAAACCTAGGTCCTGGGCACCACCTCTGATTTCATCTACTATCAATCCAATCACTCTTGGAGTAATCAACATTAGCAAATCGACAAGAATAAGAAAAATAGCGCCATAAACGTACCTTGGCCAGTTGTGTTTCAGGAAGTCTCTTATCAAAACAATCGCCTCACTAGTCCGGTAAACTAACTTAATATGATACACCATTTCGAGAGAGAACTCGTGATGGGTTCATTAAATATGGATTCTGAGTCTCTTCCTTTCCAATGTATAATAATATCATCAAATCCTTCATACAACTTTGGAGAAATCTGGGGGAAGAGAAATGAAGAGAGCGCTTCTAGTTTTCTCGGTAATTCTACTTGCGGTCACTGCTGCCTCGGTTGCAGTGGTCTTTTCTGGCGGCGGAGGTAGAGGGGCCTATGAAATCGGTGTTTACGGCGCCTTGCTTGATCTCGGTTTGGAAATCGATGCCATTTACGGTTCCTCTGTAGGGGCAATCAACGCGGCCGGTCTTATCAGTGAGGGCTTTGAGGCTGCGAGAGATGTGTGGTGCAGCATAGATTACCTGGAGCTTATGAATGCCTCTCCTCATTTGTACGAACTGATCCAGGGAAATCTCCTGGGCCTGGATGCGATGGAGCTTGCCTCGGCAATGAGAACTCTCACCTCCGAAAATGGAATAGACATAGAACCCATGAGAACCAAGATGAAAGAAATGATCGTTGAGGAAAAGGTAATAGCGAGCGATGTAGAACTTGGAATCGTTCTCTACTCTCTCAGTGGCTTGCGACCTTACGCAATGTACAAAGACCGTATCCCAGAGGGAAAGCTGGTCGATTTTGTTCTGGCAAGCGCAAACTTTCCCGCCTTCACGCGTGAAAAGATAAACGGAGAGGTCTTCATAGACGGAGGTGTCTATTCTAACTTCCCTCTTTTCATGGCAAAGGAGAGAGGCCACGAAGAGGTTGTCGCAGTCGACCTTATTGGAATCTACTTTGGAGAAGCTCTCGCTTTTATAAACATCTTCACCGATGGAATGAAGGTCACGTTGATAGAACCTTCAGAGCAATTCGGGACAGTAATGACCTTTGATCCTGAGGTCTCGAAGAAGTATCTCATTTGTGGTTATCTCGATACAATGAAGAAGTTCGGTGTTTTACGGGGTGATAGCTATTTCATTCTAGGAGATGACGATCCCTTGAGAGCTCATTTTCTATCACTAGAAGAAGAGTCGAGAATTGAGGCGCTAAGACTTCTGGGGCTTGTAGGTGTCGAAGGCGAGACGGCAGAATACCACTACTACCGGGAATTCATTCCCTGGCTGGAAAGCATTGCGAAGCAACCCTACTCCAGGACCTGTCATCTCGTTACCGGAATGCTCGAAGAGATGGCTGCCTTTCTCCAGATCGAGAGGCTGGTTCCCTACTCGCCTTCATCTCTAATGTTTGAAGTCATTAAGGCGTTCAGCGCAGCTAAGTTCGAGAGCGAAAGGGATCTCAGATACATGACCAGATACAAAAAACTCTTTAATTTTCTCGAATTCATAGACGATCGGAAGCCCTGCACATCGGAACTTTCTACCGAGTTTAGATCCTTTGAAGAAGAGTTTCAGAAGTCTGTTGGACTTTTGGAACAAATTTGCTCGCAGCAATCCCGTATATCTCACTGAGTGAAAGCGGTCTCTTCAGCAGGCTCTTTCCGTAGACTATGTAATGTTTGTACTCCTGGCCTCCGGCACGCCGGGCATTTGCGATCATCGTGGCGTTCATTGAGCTGATCGATGATCCTTCGATTTCTTCGAAACCCATATTCTGGATATTTCTGTACGCTCTCAAGAACATGGCCGAAGGCACGCCCTTGTTTCTGAAATCGGGAACGACAAAGAGTATCGCCGCTCTTACGCGCGCAAGAGATTTTCTCTTACTCAGCAGCTTATACCAGCCAAAGGGGAGTAGCTTGCCGTCAATCTCGCGAATGAGCGGGCTGAAATCCGGCAGCGCAACAAAGTACCCTATTGGCCTTTCTCCTGATCTCGCGATGATTACCATTCTCTGATCGGCTACCGTCCTGAGTGTCTTGGCCATATCACACAGTTCTTCATATGTGGGAGGAAGAACGTCCTCTTCCCACTTCGGGATAGATTCTTCCATGATCTTCTGAAGATCCGCGGCGACATCCTTTAGCCGCTTGAAATTGGCCTCTTCAACGCGGAACCCGTAGCGATCCATTGCGATCTCGGTAAACTTTATCTCGCGCTCGGATATGACTTGCTCAAGATCGTATCTGAAGGCAAGATATTTCAAGTAAATATCGAAGTCTTCAAAAAAGTCAACATAGTAGGGGGGATTGTAAGGCATCATAACGGCAGGTTGATCTTCGAAGTTATCTATCAGTAGGCCTCTATAATCGTCGCCGTTAGTAGGGGAAACAGGTCCCTTCAGATACTTCATGCCTTTGCTCTTTGCCCAGCTTTCGGCAGTCCTAAGCAAGGCGTCGGCAACGGCCCTATCGTTTACCGACTCAAAGAGCGTGAAGTATGCATGCTCCACGGACTTCTCGCGGTTCATAACCTGTTCTATGCCCACGGCGAGCCTTCCCACTACACTACTTCCGTTCTTTGCCACAAAGAAATCGTGAGGACCGTTCGCAAGAAGCTGTGAGCTCTTGCTTTTCAAAACCGCTTTAATTTCATGGCTTAAAGGAGGTACCCAGAGGGGGTAATCGCGGTATAGTCCCCTTGGGAGCTCAATGAACTCTTTCCTCTCGTGACGGCTCTTGACTTTGACAATTTTCAAAATTAGCAACTCCTAGAAAAAACGTATGGACAATTCTAGCACGATTAAAGATAGCTCTCTAGTGGACAGTGGAGTTGCCTTCCAAAGACCTCACATCTGAGATGTAATTCTTGAGATTCGAGTCGGAGATACTTCCCCCGCTCCCGTCTACTGTCACGTAGTACTCAGATGTGATCAATAAATTCTTTCCCTTGAAACCGGGTCTGATCCGTGTATAGTCTCCCACAAAGACGTTACTCAGTTCAACGCCGCTGTGGATTTTGCAGTTGGATCCAATCATTACCGGCCCTTCTAGTTTTACGTTCTTTTCAACTATCGAACCCGCCCCAACATATACCGGGGTGATGATCTTAATGCTCTTCTCAAGGACCGAGCCCGTACCTCTCCAGAAACCCTCGGTCACTTCTCTTCCGGAAGGTTTGAAGCCCTTTATCCTTCCCTCGAGAGCCGCGCCGAGTATCTCGAGATAATCGGAGTTCCTTCCTATGTCATACCAGTCTATCTTCGTGTCGAGCGAGAAGACCCTTTCTCTCTTCTGAACAAGCAGGGGAAGAAGCTCACCGCCGATATCGAAGAACTGATTCTTTGGGATGTAGTTGAAGACTTCGGGTTCAAATATATAGATGCCCGTGTTAGCGAGATTCGATTTGGCCTTTTCAACCGCCGGCTTTTCTTGAAAAGATTCGACCCTTCCCGCCGAATCGCAGACGATAATTCCGTAGTTGGGAATCTTGTCTCTCTCGACTTTCTTTGAAATAATTGTCGCTACAGAGTCGCTTGCCCTGTGGAATTCATACGCCTTTGCTAGATCGAAATCTACTATCGCATCGCCGCAAAGTACAATAAATGTCTCATTGAAGAAGCCGGACTCTTCTTGAATCTTCTTCAATCCTCCAGCCGAACCAACGGGTTCAGGCACCAGCTGCCCCTTCTCAAAATGCCCTTCGAAGGAGTATCCGACTCTCAAACCATATCTGTACCCGCTCCTTACATAATTCTGAAGTACTCCTGCGAGGTGAGAGAGATTGATCATTATCTCATTCACATCATACTTGGCAAGCAGCTCAAGAATAAACTCTATAACCGGCTTCTCAATAATGGGAAGCATCGGTTTTGGCAGCCTGTTCGTCAGCGGTTTCAATCTTGTTCCGGCTCCGGCTGCTAAAATCATGGCTTTCATCCAGACTCCTCCTATCTCTTAACAGATCTCAGATTTTTGTAGACTACCAACCCTCCAACTGCAAGCAGCGAGATTCCTATGAAAATTCCAAGCACTTTCGGCGCCAGTGCTATGAGCAGAAAGAGTATGGAGATTGCCGATAAGAACGATGCCGCAACCAGAATGCCATTATCCTTTTCAACTCCGGCAAAATACGACTGAAAGAGGCCAACGGCAGGAGCGGCTATGAATAGCGCCCAGCCGCCTCCCATTATGAAGCCCGGGAAAATAACATTGAAAGTCAGGATTACAGCGACCGTTAGCAAAATGCCTGCAGGCACAAAGAGATTCTTGTCACGTCCAGTGAATGCTCTGTATTCCATGAAAATCCCAGGAATCCAGATAAGCAATAGCCAGAGATTGAGAGTGAACGATCTGACAAAAATGATCAGGATCCCAAGCAGAATCATTATGGCTCCAATTATAGTTCTCATAAGAGCGTTCCTGTTCATCAACCATCGCCTCCAGTTAGTTCATTCATCGGAATTATAACAAGAAGAGGTGCCTTTAGGTATTCAAATCAAATACCTGAACCTTTAGATAGGCTTCTGATGAATGGAAAGAACACCTAAGGTGGGCAAACCCGATCAATCCATTTTACTGAACAAGAAAAACCATAGAACCGTCCGCGAACTACTTTATCGATGATTTTCCTGTCAAGTGAAGGATATCGATACGGATAACACAGGTGGCCTTCAAGGCGTTTTTAATCTCCTCTACTCCATTCTCAAAGTAATCTGCCGAATACTTTGAAAGGAGCTTCATTAAGGCCTCTGTCTTCTCCCCATCGTCTTCCAGTATCGAGGCTTTTCCAAAGGCGATGGCGCTTCTAAAGATCGTTGAAAAAGACTCCGGAATCACTTTAGATGACTCAACAACACAGAAAGAAACATTAGCGTTTTGAGAAAGGTTGTCTAGCTTGTGACCGGTGATTGCGCAGTGCACGAAAATGCAATTGTTTTCGTACGTGTAATTCACAGGGATCCCGTAGGGCATCCCCCATCTATACCCACAGTAGATAATACCCCATAGGAACCGTTTTTCAGAATCTCAGTAGCTTCGTTCAGCGGCAGCTCCTTATCCCATCTCCTCATCTTCCTGAACTGCAAAACCTTCACCCCCCGGATGTCTCCTTTGTATTGTACCTTATAAAGCAAAGACAAAAGGCGATGTTGGTCGATCGTTGACGTTACATCGTTATCGTCATCGGGAAAGACCCCGCAGATCGCTGGAAGAATCGCTTTTCGCTGGTCGCTGAGCGCTTTGAAGAAACGTCCTCCGTCCTAGAGCATGGACCCGTCCTACGATAAGATCAATTGAGAAAGTGAGTTGTCGAGACGTTCGCTGCACTAACGGAGAGGACGAGAGAAAAGCCAGTCTGCTTACGCAGGCCAGTCAGGCTTCGCCTGGCCAGTCTTTGCTTCGCAAAGGCAAGTTCCGCTTCGCGGGCAAAAGAGCCGCTGGACGCTGCAAAGATCCGCTTGTGAGAAGACGTTGAACGCTTAAACCGGTGAACCCGCTGATCGCTGAGCGCTGTTTAGAGCCGTCTGAACCACGCCAGGATGACCCGAACTAAAAAAGTCTGTCATCCCGTAGAGCTCATAGTAAGAGCGGTTCTTGGTTGTTCGTTGTTGGTTGTTGGTAAGAGCAAACAGGAAAAGAGGCGCCAAATTCGTTTCGCTCCGAAATTCTTCACCCTTATGTCATCCCGTAGCGCCTGCTGAAAGCCTGCCCCAATGTGCACCTGTTTGGGGTCTCCTGTTCAGGACAACTGCACGGGATCTGGTTTTGAGAACGATCCAAGGATCGAGATCCTGGCCAAGAAGCACGAGGATGACGAAGTGAGCTGGTTCTGATAAACTGGATTTCGTCATTCTTTGCGTGATAGGGGTTCTAGCTCTTTGATCTTGACCAACCACCAACCACGTACGACCAACAACCGCTCTTAGCCCAGCCTTACGTCCCGAGACGGTTTTCTGGGCCTGGGCTCTTTACAGCGTACAACGGGTCTCCGTTCTTAAGCGATCAGCGGCTCTTTGCTTGCGTCAGCAGACTGGCTCATTCCATTTTTTCTAGGTACGATAGTGTAAAATGCAATAAGGGGGAGGTGGCAGTAAGTGAAGAAGATAGTCGTCAGAGTCATTGCTGGAATTGTTCTGGGCCTGATAACTTGGGGAGTAGCAGTGTTCATCTTCAGCGATGGAATTGGAGAGTCTTTCTCAGCAATAACGTCGGTAGAGAAAGTAAATGTCTTGATGGAGATTGATCAGAACGGCCTGCTTACGGTAACGGAGACCATAGACTACGTGTTCAACAAAGCTTATAGAGGAGTGTATAGGGAGCTTCCTGCAGACAGAGCCGGAAGTCTGTATAGCTCAATCGAGGTAACAGCTGTTGGCAAAGAGATCAAGTATATTGAGCCTATGGGCAGCGAGTCGTCACGATCAGTTAGGGTATGGTTCGTTCCTTACAATTCTTCGAGCGTTACCCCAGTCAAGGGAGAAGAGAGAGTAAGCGTCACTTACAAATACACTATTCGAAGAGCCGTGGAGATAGGCACTGACATTGCCCAGATTTTCAGAAAGGTATGGGGTGAAGATACAGCAAGCTGGGTAGGAGAGATTACCGCGAAGATTGTGTTTCCTCAGAATCTAGATATTCTTGACTTCTTCACGCATCCGCCTGTCGAAGTCAATCGTAGTGGTAATACTTTCGATCTGAAAGCAACGAATATACCACCAATGACGTATGTCGAGTTTAGGGCAGTCATTTCAAAGGAACAAGCAAACGCAATGAATATGAGGAATATAGCTCTTGGTGGAGCATTTGATAGGAAATTCATCGATGAAGCAGAAAGGGAAGTTAGTCTAGTTGTCCTCTTTGGAAAGTGGATAATCCCGATTGTAATCGGCTTGCTCACCCCGTTCGTCCTTATTAGGACTCATAGAAAGCATGGGAAGGAAATAGATATCGGCTACTTCGCCGAGTATGAGAGAGAGCTTCCGACGGGCGATGCTCCAGACGTAATCAACGCTGCCGTCAAGAACTTAGCCGGGTTTGTCGACAACGACGGAATTGGCTCCACGATTATGGAGCTGTACAGAAAGGAATACATCGATTTTCAGAAGGGGAAGGGAGACAAGGTAGAGGGAATTGTAATAAAGAATCGAGACGACACAAAACTAAGACCGACCGAAGCGGCCTTCCTGAAATTCATTGATAAATACGACAAGGATGATGTTTTCAACTTCAACGATGTTAAAAAAGAAGTGACGAAGAAGCAGTCCAAGGCGCGTGTTTTCACAAGCGAATTCTCGAAATACAAGAGCAAGGTCAACGATACGGTACGTAAAATGCATCTTATAGATTTGAAGGGCAAGTCAATAGTAAACGGATACTCATTTCTGATGCTCGTTGTATGTGTGCTCCTTCTTGTTTTCTATTCAAAACCTGACCTTGCCCCCATGCGTCTCTTTTCGCTCGCATTCTACGGAGTGATCTGGACGGTTAGCTGGGTCATCATATTCCTGCCGAAAGACGTTTTCGGAAGATGGACAAAAGAGGGAAGGCTCTTCTATCTCAGATGGCTTGGTCTGAAGAAGTATTTAGAAGACTACTCCCTCCTGAATGAGAAACCACCCGAGTCAATAATCCTCTGGGAGGAGTATCTGGTGTACGCAACCGCACTCGGCATAGCGGATACCGTAAGGAAGAATCTGAACAAGATCGTGCCTGAGGATGTCTGGAGAGAACAGAGCAGACATCCATACATGTACTATCCCGTTACAGCATATGCCGTGAGCTCTTTCACAGGAGTAACAAGGGCCGCCTCTTCTGCTTCAAGCAGTGGTTCCGGCGGAGGCGGTGGATTCAGCGGCGGTGGCTCTGGCGGTGGAGGCGGTGGAGGCGGAACCGGAGGCTTCTAGCAGCCCGAATATCGTCAGCGCTCCTCGGCTACAGTCAGCTGGTGCCGGATGAGGTTCAGTAGCGAAGTTCAATTGAGATGATCAGTTAACCTTATGTTTTCAAAGGGCGAGTTGGTGTCGAGAACACCGTGATATAATCAATCGGAAGTTACCCAACGGAGGAGCACCCAAGATCAGTAGACGTTCATCAGGGGATTGGAACGGATCGAAAGGCGAGGGTGCCGAAGAAGGCGGAAGCCCCAGCGACCGACTTCTGGGCATACAGGAAAGACCTGTATGACTGTCACGAAGATTGCGTGGAGAGCCGGTGGGTTTGGAATAAGACATTATTTCAAACCATTGAAGTGTTCCCGTTTTCTTCGGGAGCACTTTTTCTTTTTCAGGAGGTGGTTAAGTGCGACTCGCTATAGTAGGCGCTACCGGGGAAGTGGGCCGAATGATGTTGAAGAAACTTGAGGAGGAGGGATTGGCTTCGGCAATGATCGACCTCTTCGCTTCCAGACGCAGCGCCGGAAAGAATCTAGATTTTGCAGGTGCGAGACTTGAGGTCAAAGAGCTTCGCGAAGATTCATTTGACAAAGGATATGATTACGCTCTGTTTTCGGCTGGGGCATCCGTTTCGAAAAGCTTCGCTCCCATTGCCTCAAGAAAGGGAACAGTCGTAATAGACAATTCTTCGGCCTTCAGGGCAAATCAAGAGATTCCGCTTGTTGTACCCGAGATCAATGGGCATCTTATCGAAGGTTACAGGGGAATCATCGCCAATCCAAACTGCTCAACCATTCAGATGGTTATTTCGCTAAGCGGGGTTTATAAGAACTACGGAATTAGGACTATTGTTGTATCCACATATCAGGCGGTTTCGGGGGCGGGGAATAAGGGAATCGCAGAGTTGGAGGATCAGGAACGAGGAGACGTCACTCCTTCTGTTTTTGTGAGACAGATACACAGAAATGTTGTGCCGGTGATAGGCGATCTGCTCGATTCCCGGTTTTCTTCAGAAGAAATGAAGATGGTTAATGAAACGAGAAAGATCTTCGGAGACGATTCGATTTCCGTTTGGCCTACAACGGTGAGGGTACCAGTTATTCATGGGCATTCTGAATCAGTTTTCTGCGAGACTATCAGATCATTTTCACTTTCAGAACTCCGCGAGACTATCGAGTGTTCTGATCATGTAGTTTACTCCGAGGAGCATATCACTCCACTCGAAATAGCGGGCTCCGATCTCGTCCATGTTTCGAGACTCAGAAGCTTCGACAGCAATCGTTTCCTACTCTGGAACGTGGCGGACAACATCCGGGTAGGAGCCGCTACGAATGCCGTTAGGATTCTGAAAACCCACATAGGAGGCGCTTGACATGAAAGGGGCATATTACTCGGCAACAGGAAACAACTTTCTCGTAGTCGATTCGAGAAACATAAGTTTAAGTGAAGAGGAAAAGCGTCTGCTCGTTCTCAAGTATGTTGGTGAGAGCGATGGTGCGATCTTCGTGGAAAGCGGCTTCATGGATTACTTCAACCGTGACGGTCTTAGAGCCGCCTTTTGTGGAAATGGAGCAAGAACCTATGTTCATTTCATTCACGAGAAAGAAAACTCTGGGTCAGTTGAATTCTCGTCACATGCAGGGGTCATTTCAGGGCTGGTGGAAGACGTGGTCTCAGTGAAGATGCCCCCACCCCGCTTTCTTGGTTCCTTTGAAGAGGAGAAGTATCGCGGGGAGATATTAGTTGTGGGCGTTCCTCATCTCGTAATGGAAGGCAGCACAGAAGCCATAGATTGGGGTGCTCTTCTTCCACTCAGACATCTGTATGATGCAAATGTCAACATATATAGCGTTATCGAGGCCGGAAATCTAAGAGTTCGCACTTTTGAACGAGGTGTCGAAAGAGAGACGGGTGCCTGCGGAAGCGGGGCTACTTCAGTTGCGTGGGTATACTCGAGAAAGACAGGCCATAACAAGGTCGCTTTGCAGGCCAACGGAGGACTTCTCACTGTAACCTTCAGAGACGGTGCCGCATATCTGGGAGGAGGTGTAGAGAAATGTTCAGAGGAACTGGAACTGCAGTTATAACGCCCTTTAAGAACGGTAACGTAGATTACGAGGCCTTCAGAAGATTTCTTCAATTCCAAATGGAAAACGAGGTAGATGCGCTTGTAGTACTTGGCACAACTGGTGAATCTCCGACGATAGGTGATTCCGAACGCTCTCAGCTGATAAAGATAGCGGTGCAGGAAGCGAATGGGCTTATACCTGTTATCGTAGGAACCGGAACGAATTCGACTAAGAAGAGTATCGAAATGTCGATGAAGGCGTTCGACGATGGTGCCGATGGTGTGCTCGTTGTTGTTCCCTACTACAACAAGCCCACTCAGGAAGGTCTTTACAGGCATTACGGAGAGATCGCCACGCGCGTGCAGGGGCCGATAATCATCTACAACGTTCCCGGAAGAACCGGAGCCAACATGCTTCCAGATACTATCTTGAGGTGCCTCGAGTTCGCTAATATAGTTGGAGTAAAGGAAGCAAGCGGAGATCAGTATCAGGTGGATTATCTTATCTCAAGTCTCAAGGAAAGGGAGTCCACGTTCAAAGTTTTGTCGGGAAATGACGATCAGGCCTTTCACCTCTGTTGCAGCGGTGGAGACGGTGTAATATCGGTAATCTCCAACATCGCGCCCTGGAAGACTTCAACGATGATTCGTTCCATTCTGCTTGAAGACCTAAAGACTGCCAGAGACTTACATCTCGAGCTACTTCCGATCATGAAGGCATTGTTTGTGGAGTCGAACCCCATACCCGTCAAATACGCGCTAAGCCTAATGGGTTATTGCGCAAACGAACTTCGCCTTCCTCTCACTGAGTTGTCCGACACGAATCGAAAGGTTGTGGAACGTGCCATGAAAGAGAGTGGTGTGCTGTGAGATATGGACTAATCGGCTCTTCTGGAAGAATGGGAAAGGAGATCATTGAAACTTTCAAAGGACATGACCTCGTTCTTGAGGTTAGTGACACTGGTATATTCAGGCACGGGGAACCCGAAATCATAATAGATTTTTCGAATCGCGAAGCTTTGAAGACCGCAATTGAGATGGCTTATCAATTCGGTGCCGGAATCGTTACAGGAACGACTGCTCTAAACCAGTCAGACATTGCCGATCTTAGAAGGCTCGCAGAAAAGGTCCCGGTAGTTCAGAGTTTCAATTTCTCCACCGGTATAAACCTACTGAGAATGATCTTGAAAGAGTATTCATCTCTGCTGGAGGAATTCGAAGCAGAGATAATTGAAGTCCATCACAGCGCGAAGAAAGACGCTCCTTCCGGCACCGCTATCATGCTTAAGGAATCCGTAGGGAGGGATCTGCCTATCCATTCTGTACGGACGGGAGGCATCCCCGGAGACCACAGAGTGTTTTTTGCCAACGAGGGAGAGGTTATAGAGATAAGCCACAGGGTCATCTCTCGCAAAGTCTTCGCGATAGGTGCACTGAAGGCCGCAATGTTCTGCGCTGAGAGGGAAAACGGTTTCTACTCCTATGAGGAGGTTGTCAGATGGATGCAGAAACGATAATAAAAATGATAAGAGACTCCAAGAAGAAGACGCCTTCCGTTTGCTATCTTTGCGGTGATCTCGAAGGTTTCAGATCTGGAAACACCTCGTTCATTGGAGGAAGGGATTTTGGCATAATCTTTGGCGACCTGAAAGAGATAAGAGAAATACTTGAAACGAACTCCGAAAAGATAACCTCTCACTATCTCGAGGTGAGGGCAAGAAACTCCGCTCTTCCACTGGCTGAACTCGAAAATTATCGTGCAAGGATAGAACCAGGTGCAATAATCCGAGAAACGGTCGAGATCGGAGACAACGCAGTGATAATGATGGGAGCCGTAATTAACATTGGAGCTGTCATCGGCCGTGAAACAATGATAGACATGAACGTAGTTGTCGGAGGTCGTGCGATAATCGGTGCCAACTGTCATATAGGAGCCGGTGCCGTAATTGCCGGAGTTGTCGAGCCACCAAGCGCTACGCCTGTAATCATAGAAGATAACGTACTGGTCGGAGCAAATGCGGTCGTTCTCGAAGGCATAAGGATAGGAGAGCACTCGGTGATTGCAGCGGGAGCGGTTGTGACGAAAGATGTACCCCCGCGTTCGGTTGCGGCCGGGATGCCGGCGCGGGTGATAAAGCAGTTCGACGAGAAAACTGCGAGTAAAACGAGCCTCGTCAAAGAGCTGCGCGAGATTCGGGAGAGCTAGATGATTGTCCAGAAGTATGGAGGCTCTTCTGTCGCCAATGCAGAGAGAATAATGAACGTTGCAACAAGAATAAAGAAACGAGTAGATGACGGCGAAAAGATGATCGTTGTTGTTTCGGCTATGGGAAAGACAACCAATGATCTGATTTCCATAGCCGAAAGCCTGACTCCTGTCCCTGATGAGAGGGAGCTTGCGATGCTTCTTGCGACAGGAGAACAGGTTTCGGCGGCGCTTCTTTCTATAGCTCTTCTTAGTATGGGTGTCCGTTCGATCTCGCACAACGCAATGCAGCTTGATATAAGCACCGTTGGAGATTTCAGCAACGCAAGAATCGCAGATCTTAACCTCGAAAAGATGTATGCAGAACTTGAGAACTATGATGTGATAGTCGTTACAGGTTTTCAAGGTGTCGATCGCGATGGGAATCTTACTACCCTCGGGCGGGGAGGATCGGATACTTCTGCTGTCGCGATTGCTGCAAAGGCTGGGGTCTCATGTGAGATATTCAGCGATGTCGCCGGAGTCTACACCTGCGATCCCAAGGTTCACAAAGATGCGAGAAAGCTCCAATTCATTACATATGACGAAATGCTGGAAATGGCGGCTCTAGGGGCAAGAGTCCTTCACTCGAGATCGGTGGAGATAGCAAAGAAGTACAACGTTGAGATCCTTTGCCTGTCGTCATTCAACGAAGAAGGAGGGACCAGAGTAGTGAGCAGGCTTCCCGAATGGCTGGAACAGCCTGTCGTAACGGGTGCTACGATAGACACAAACCAGCTGAAGATAACTATAAACAAATTGCCCGGAAATACGGATGTTGTCAGCAAGATCTTTCAGGCCGTTGCAGGTTCGAATTTCAACGTTGACATGATATCTATTGTGAATGACAACGAACATATACACCTTGCATTTACTGTTCTCTCGGCCAGTCCGGCGGCGATAAAGAGGACTATAGAAAACGTTCTTGTGGATATCGACAACTGGGAACTCGCAATAGATGAGGATGTTGCGAAGATATCAACGGTTGGCGTTGGCATGAAATCGAGCGCAGGGGTAGCCGCCCGTTTCTTCCTTGCACTCCAGAAGGCTGGAGTCAGAATAATCGGGACTACTACGTCTGAAATAAAGATCTCCGTTCTCGTACCGAAATTACAGGCAAGCACAGCCTTGAAGGCGCTGCTTGACGAGTTCGAATTGTGAGCTGAGTACAATGCTTTCAAAAGTATACTCACCATTTCCTCTCGAGATAAGGAGTGCACACGGAATAAGAATAAATACTGACAAGGGTGAATTCATCGACACATTTTCAGGAATAGGAGTACTTGCTTTCGGTCATACGGATGAAGCAACGATTGAAGCAGTCTCTAGGAAGATGGCAAGGTATTCTCACACATCAAACTACTTTCTCGACGATGATGCCGAAAGGCTTAGCGAAAGTCTCCTGAAATTTGTCAATTCCAGCGGCGAGGTGTATTTTTCAAACTCCGGCACCGAGGCCACAGAAGCTGCGATCAAAGCCGTTAGGAAGTTGAAAAAGGGGAAACTGATTTCCTTTGAAGGCAACTTTCATGGGCGAACCATCGGTGCTCTCTCTTTGACACATAGTGAAATACTGCGAAGGCCTTTCGAACCGCTCCTTCCCGACGTCCTCTTTCTTCCAAAAAAAGCGGAGGCATTTGCTGAATCGGTCAAGGAAAATGAAATCGCCGTCGTTTTTGTAGAATCGATTCAGGGAAACAGTGGAGTGTACTTGTATCCTTCCGAACTGATCGAAACTATTGAGGTACTCAGGAAGGAAAAGGGCTTTCTGGTGGTCGCCGACGAGATTCAGGCGGGCCTTTGCAGAACAGGCGAATACTTTGGTTATCAGAATTACGGATTGGAACCGGATATTGTAATACTTGGAAAAGCTGTCGGAGGCGGCCTGCCTCTTGGAGCCACGGTCTTCAGAAAGCTATCACCGTTTTCTCTCGGGGATCACGGCTCGACATTTGCTCCGAACCCTCTCAGTCTTGCAGCAGGGCTCTCTGTTCTGTCTAGAATGAATTCGGCCCTTCTCGAAAGTGTTAGAATAAATGGAGCGCGTCTTATGCAAAACCTCAAGAGTCTTCCTTGGGCAAGGGATGTTCGAGGTAAGGGGCTCATGATAGGAGTCACGGCCGAAAACCCCAACGGGGTGAAAAGCATGGCCTTTGAAAGAAATGTCTTGCTCAATGTAACTGGAGGGAGCATAAGGTTTTTGCCAGCGCTTAATATCAGGTCTGAAGAGATTGATGAGATAACGGAAAGGCTGAATTTTGGAGGTTGAGATGATTGATTTTCAGAAGCTTGCTGGTGAATTCGGTACGCCGCTATATGTCTACGATGCAGAGAAGATAAGAAAGAGAATCGACAAAGCAAAGAGGGTTTTCGAGGGGCTGGATGCAGAGATAGTCTTTGCGTTGAAGGCAAACAGCAATCCCGCTCTTCTAAAGATAATGGCAGAAGAAGGCATTGGTGCGGATGTTGTTTCAAGAGGTGAGCTCCTCGCATCGAAAATGGCCGGCATGAAGCGAATTCTCTGGAATGGTAACGGAAAGACCCATGGAGATATTGTGCATTTCACAAATCAGGGTGTTGACACTGTCTCCATCGACTCGCTGCAGGAACTGCCTCTTTGGGATGGGATAGATGTCGTGAAGCTTCTAAGAGTCAATCCGGATGTTGACGCGCACACCCACCCACATATCTCGACAGGACTCAAAGCCCACAAATTTGGAGTTCCAATCGAAAAGGTCGAGACGGTGGCCGACAGGATCGATGGCCTACATCTTCACATTGGATCTCAAATCACCGAAGTAGAACCATTTGTTGACGCCTATTCCAAAGTTCTCGAATGTGCTAAGCAATTCGGCTTCAAGCACATCGATCTCGGCGGGGGCTGGGGTATTAACTATGAAGGCAAAGAGCTTGATATAGAAAAGTTGCAGGCGGCCGTCTCGGGAATGTTTTCTGACTTCAATGGAAAACTGATTTCAGAGCTGGGTAGATTCATCATCGGTCCGGCAGGATACCTCGTGACTTCGGTTGTGAGTGTTAAACCCTCGGAAAAAATCTTTATCGTTACCGATGCAGGGATGAATGCACTGATAAGACCTGCCTTATATGATGCTCATCACGGAGTTATAGTCCTCTCCGGCACCAAGAAGACGGCAACTGCCGACGTTGTCGGTCCTCTTTGCGAAAGCGGCGACATACTTGCAAGAGGCCGGAAGCTCGAAGTACCTATACCAGGTACGGCAATCGTATTCGAAAACGCCGGTGCCTACGGCTTTTCCATGGCAAACAACTACAATGGGATGCCGCTGCCCGCAGAAGTACTCGTCGATGGTGATTATGTCAAACTTATCCGCAGACGCCAAAGTATAGAAGAACTCTTCACAAACGTGAAGCTGTGAAGAACCGTTCTTCGTGAGCCTTACAAGGGCAATAACATCTGACGTCCGACGAGCTCAATTGAGAAAAAGCACTGTCGAGACGTTTGCTACGCTCACGGAGAAGGCGAGAGAAAAGCGAGTCACTGCTGAAATTAGACGC
>NZ_DIMV01000063.1:5395-7257 GCF_002425715.1 Mesotoga sp. UBA5557 | reverse complement strand
TGTTTCAAAGAAGAGCATCGAGGGCACGAGATGAGGAGAGAGGGCGAGAATCCGAACCCTCGAGACGTTTTCGGATTTCATAAGAGAATAACTCTCACGAGAAGCAATGAAACAGCGCAATCCTATCTAATGCATAGAACGCCGCCTGCTGTGCTTACCGTTCTCCTACATGTTATGCACTTTTCAAGTGAGTTCGAGGCTGGAAGAATCTCGATGTGATCCAATTATTGCGATTCTCAGTCAAAGCTGGAAAGAGGTGATTGATTTGTATGGAAAAGCAGTGGAGTTTCCGTCTTCCGGTAGGTGGATAAATGTAGAGCGACCCTTGACTCTAGAGGATCTCAAAGGGTATGTCGTGCTGTTTGATTTCTGGACTTACTGCTGCATAAACTGCATTCATGTGATCCCGGACCTAAAGTGGCTGGAAGAGAAGTATAAAGACAGTCCTTTTCTCGTTATCGGTGTCCACTCCGCGAAGTTTGAGAACGAACGCGAAGAGAAGAATATCAGAGCCGCTGTCGAGCGCTATGAAATAGAACATCCCGTTCTGATCGACAATGAGTATTACCTTTGGGACAGGTATGTAATTCGCGCGTGGCCGTCCTATGTTCTGATCGGACCCGACGGAAGGATTTTGTCAAAAACCTCGGGCGAGGGCAAGCGAGATTACCTCTCAAATGAGATCTCCACAGCTCTCGAGGATGGGAAGAGGAGAGGGATTCTAAGCAATGAGAGGATCCCGGTGACGCCTAAGTCATCCAAGAAAGATTCGACTCTTTCCTTTCCAGGGAAGATTGCTTTTGGTGATTCAAGAACGATGTTTATAAGCGATTCGAACAACGATCGAATACTCGTAACGGAGCTTGCCTCTCCTTTTGAAGCAAAGGTGATCGATCAGATCGGGGGTCAGAACAGAGGCTTCGAAGATGGAACTTTCGACGAGGCTCGACTAAACAGGCCTCAGGGCATGGTCTATTCAGATGGTGTACTCTACATAGCCGATACAGAGAACCATGCAATCAGAAAAGCCGATTTGAGAGAAAGAAAATTAAGGACGATCTCGGGCGACGGTTTTCAGGGCTTCAGCTGGCAGTACAGCGGCGATGCGTCAAAGGCGCGGCTTAACTCCCCTTGGGATCTGCAGTCAGACGGAAGGTGCCTCTATATCGCTATGACCGGAATGCATCAGATCTGGAGGCTGGATTTGAAGGAGAACACAATCCGTTCATTTGCAGGGAGCGGAGCCGAGAACATTGAAGACGGTTCGCTAAAGGATGCGAATTTCGCTCAGCCCAGTGGAATCTACCTGGATGGAAAGAGTCTTTACGTTGCCGATTCGGAGGTTTCGGGGATAAGGTATGTAGATCTCGAAGAAGAAAAAGTGACACCGTTGCAGGAAGCGGACTCTTTTCATTCGGCCATATCGACGGGATTCTTCAAAGGGCTCTGTTCCAGCACCCGCTGGGTATTCACGGTAATGATAGATTTCTATACGTTGCCGACACCTATAATCACGCAATAAGAAAGATCGATCTGGGAATCAGGCGTGTCGAGACGATAATCAAGAATCTGGGAGAGGGAACCTGTACCCTGGATGGAGAAAAGTGCTCTACTCTCGGTCTTTTCGAGCCAAACGATGTCAAATACTATAACGGGCTGTTGTACATAGCCGACACGAATAATCACTTGATAAGAGTTTTCGACGGGAAGGAACTGGTAGAGTTAGTTATTGGCTAAAAAACATTCGGAGAGAGTGTATGAGGAGGTGAGGCTGGTATAAAACATTAGACGCAAGGCTGGGCAAGAAAGGCCCAGGTCGCAATGCCGGCAAAGAACATGCCGGGACGCAAGGCTGGCGAAGA
>NZ_DIMV01000063.1:5218-5356 GCF_002425715.1 Mesotoga sp. UBA5557 | reverse complement strand
CGAGAAAGAGCATTGTCGAGAGCTTCGCTTCGAGAGTGCGAAAATTCATAGTTGACCGTCAACGGCCCACCTTTCTCGGCAGCGGACAGAGCACACTCTTGGTTTTTTGATCTTGGCCAAGAACGAAGAACAGATACT
>NZ_DIMV01000063.1:608-5199 GCF_002425715.1 Mesotoga sp. UBA5557 | reverse complement strand
CCCAACCCCGGCCTTTTGCTTTCCCTTTCTTACAACTTGCATCTTGGAACTTGCAACTGAGCTTTTACAAGCGATCAGCGAATTCTATGAACGAAGAACAGGTACTCGCTCTGGAACGAAGAACCGATTATCCTCGGAGAGCGGAGAACCGCTAACCGACCTCGCTTTGCTTTCTCTAACCAGTTACCTGCTATCCCCGACCACAGTTGAATGAAAATCTTCCACATCGGTTCGAGAAGGTATTTCTTCAGTCACTTTTAGACATCTAAAGAACTTTCTTGACTCACAGGACTAAATTAACTTGAGCTTTGCAGTTAATTACGAAGGCTTCGATGAGATGAATCAAGTATGCTGGCACGATGTTGCATTGACACAGTCGACCATAATTGGGGAGAGTGGAATAATATGAGAGAAGAGTGTTTTAGAGATCACAGAGGAAAGGGTTTTTCACTAGTAGAATTGCTGATAGTCCTTGCCGTTATCGCTGCCCTTATAGCCGTTGTGACTCCTATCGGAATGAACGCCATGCGAAAATCCGCGGCCGTTGCTGTCGCAAGAGACCTAAAGACACTCTCCCAGGCCTTCGCAAACAAAATCTACCTTGACGGAGAACTACCCCAGACAATAAACGAACTCGGAAGGAATGTTGATCCTTCTCTGTTTGGGGCTGCGTGGAAGATTGGCGAAGATGGCGAGTATAACTACTTCGTATTCACAAATCGTGAGGCTGATTTCGAGACTGTCTCCGGTGTTCTTGTTGATTCAAGGCAGGGAATCCCATTCGGAGTAGATGACTATGCTTTTCTTGATAATGGACTCGGAAAGGAATCTATGAACTCCAGAACTCTCTACTATAAACTTCTGGGTGCAGAAACAGTAGCGCCTCTTACACCTTTCGGTTCGACTTTCGCAGAGATAAGTATTGGGTTCGTGAACCTAATCAAAGGGTTCTTTGAGAAGAACGGAAGATATCCCAGAGATTGGAAAGATAAGGCAACCGGTGTCGATTATAGGTTTGAAGATCTATCTCTCAACGCTTCTTTCTGGGCTAGCTCTTTTGAAGGCATAGTGTATAAACCGGCGGGAAGACTCCTAAGAATAATGCCTGATGAGGATCACAATTTCCACTTCAACTTTCTAGATTCATCAGAGAGATCAGTCCTAACAAACGATCTCAATTGGGACCTTATATACAATATTGGTGACACTAGTGCCGACATCGGTTACTGGTATCTAAACTCTATTCAAGGAAGAAAAGTCGATATTACAACTCTTCAGATAGTAAAAAAGTGATTTCACTCGAAGAAGAGGAAAAAACCATCCTTCGAAAGAGCGGGAGAGCAAAAACCCGTCCATAGTCCAGCGTCCAAGACCGTGGATCCGTCCTTGGAAAGAGCAAAAGAGCGGTTCTTAGTTCCGACGCTTCGTGTCCACGTGTACCGTTCTTGGTAAAGGCCAGAGGCGAGAGGTGTGAAGAGCGCAAGGATCTTGATCTTCTGACCTCTAACCACACACCCCTAACCTCTGATCCACCCGGCGACTGGCGGTTCAAAGGAGGGGATCCCGGATCGGGGTCCGGTATGACAGTATAAGATCGGTTCTTCGTTCCGGAGCTAGGAGCTTTGTTCTTGGTTCAGAAGAGCGTGAGAGACGTCCGTTGTCCTACGTTCTCCGAAAAGAACACGGCCGCTCTTCGGCTTTTGATCTGAAATCCCCTCTGGGAGAGGGGTGGCGGCATGCTCCTGCCGACGGGGTGTGTTTTCTCATGAGCGAATCGAATGTCTCGACAATGCTCTTTCTCTCCACTTTCAACGCTCCACTCTCCACGGATCTTATGCCCGCGAAGCGATACTGGCGAAGGCGAAGCCTTTACTGGCCGTTCTTTCGCTCTTGCGAACCAAGAACCTGGACGCGCAGCGTCGGAACGAAGAACTTGGGCGCAACGCGCCGGAACTGCTCTTACGCTCAATAGAGAAAACCAAGAAGATAGAGTGGAAGGACATTTCCAAATCCCGTTTCAATTCCATCTCTCAACACAATGCCGTTTGGAACGTCTCTTAGCTGTTTCTTGCCTTTGTGGGCACCACCAATTTCGAATACTATCTCCGTATCTTTTAGGCTCAAAGCGAAGTCTCCATTTTTCGGCACGCAGATTCCAAGGTGACTTACTTGAGAGACAAAGAAAGCCTCTCTTATCGTTCCCATATTGCTTTCGAGATTCCATTGCGACAGTCCCAAAGCGTAGTAGATGTTCGTCTCACCCAAGAATACTTTCGAACCACTGCGGAGTCCCTTCAAGCCTCTACCGCACGGCGGGACTCTTCTCAAAACTCCCGCCCTCTCCAGTGAATCAAGATAGGCATAGAGTGTTACCTTACTAATTCCCAGATCCCGAGAAAGCGATTCCGGAGATATTGAAGGAACTACACTGGTGGCCACAAAGGCAATGATCTTCTTGGCTACTGAGGCCGCCTCGCCCCTAAGTGAATTCTCCTGAACGACATCCTGATAGATCGATTTGTCCAGAACATTCAGCAACCTTTCGTAATAAGAATCCGAAGCGATCCTGAAGGGATAAGAGCCAACTCTCAGATATTCCCTGAATAGCTTCAGCGGCTCAAATCTCAGCATCGTATTGCTCATCACTCTATGGTTTTGTAGAAGCTCTTCAGGTGACACTGCGGAGAAGTCGCTCCCGGTCTCCAGATTCAAGAACTCCCTGAAAGAGAGGTGCTTCAATTCATGCAATACTGCCCGTCTTGAAAGATCTGCCGTTCCCATTAAAACCGAGAACTTCGAGCTTCCACTGAAGTAGATCTGCTTCGTCGGATGAGCGTCGTATAACGCCTTAATATCGTTAGACCAGCCGGTTTGCCGGTGAGCCTCGTCCACAATGAGTGTCTTCCCTCCGATCTTGAAGAAAGCATCTCCTATTGCATAAATACTTTCCTTCAAAACCAGAGGATTGTCTGCCGAGATATAGAGGCAATCGACTCCTCTCTTCTCAAGAATCTTCTGGAGAAGCAGCGTTGTTTTGCCGCAGCCGCGCGCACCAACAATTCCAAGAAGACGGTCTTCCCAGTTGATCCGGTAATAGGCATAGCGCTTGAAAGACTCGGGAGTTGATGAGAGCATTCTTTCGTGGATCTCGAAAAAAGGTTGAAGATCTATCATCTCGCACCTCCATATCGTTCACTATATTGTACCATATATGGCTTTGTAGTTAAGTATGATGTACTTAGTTGTTTCTCTCGTCATCAGTTCCAAGTCACCAGAGCAAAAGCCAATAAACTCTATAAGTCTCTTGAAATGCTCTCGGAGGACGTTGGACCGTAACGGACAACACCGTTTTGAGCAGCGATCAGCGGGTTCACCGTTTTTAAGCGTACAGCGGCTCTTCAGGGCGAGATCCCGTGCAGGTGCATCACGGGATGACCCTGAACAAAACCATTTCAGGGCAGGCTCCCAAACAGAATCCCTGAACAGGAAATCTTCAGGACAGGCTCGTTGGGACAGGCTCATTGGGGCAGGCTCATTGGGGCAGGCTCATTGGGGCAGGCCTTCAGGGCAGGCGCTACGGGAGGACAGAGTCAGTCAATTCGCCTGCGAGCCATAATGCTCATCCCTAACCATAAGTCAGGGAGTTCATGAGAAATCATGTGATGCTCCTTCTCCCATGACAATATTTGCTGTACTTAACTCCTGATGATATTAATCTTAAATCCTCCCTTGAGGGAGGAGCGCGTGTAGCGGCGGAGTTTTTTGAGGGGAAGACGGTCCTCCCCACGTGAGATACGTGATTAAATAATCGTAACTGATACCGAGAATGATATAGTGATATTGTAGTTGCTAATTCTCTCTTTTTGATGTGTCTGCTTCTGTGAAATGGATAGAGATGTTTGATCTTACGAAAGCTGGTTTCGGAATTCAGTTCTTAGTGCTTTGAGTCAACCTCAATGCCTACCAAAATTGTGTTATCACTCTTTATAGCGAGGTGTGTCGATTATGAAACGCGTATCTCTTATGGTTGTCTTAGCAATTGCAGTTGTGATGGTGCTTACCGGGTGCCTGTCGGTTGCGAAAACGAGAAGTCTTGTTGGCGCATGGAACCTTTCAGTTATTAGAAGTGAATCGGAGACTTTCACGGCCTTCATGCAGATATCTACTCACGACAAGGGCAAGCTCTCCGGTTATCTGGGAAACCACATCCATACTGCAAACTATGGAACAATTTCCGGGACCACTTCCAAGGACAACATCTCCTTTCTCTACTCAAGCTATGAGGGAGGAGAAACAATTCAATTTGCAGGCAAGTTCGACTCAGTTGGGATGAGTGGGAAGGCGACTGTTTATATCGACGGCGGCTACAAGTCTGGGCCTCATGACTGGACTGCACAGAGAACGGAATAGTAGGATCGGGCAAAGAGATTCGATTTACGTCCTTTCGGGACTCGATGTTTACATCCAGTTAACAGATAGAGCGCCGAGCATCGTCGGCGAGGGCGGGGCTGCTTCGCTGGGAAGCTTTTCCTGGTTCAACGTGCTCTTTCCTACCACGAACCCGCAACCCCCAACCCCGTTCTTATGCTTT
>NZ_DIMV01000063.1:443-569 GCF_002425715.1 Mesotoga sp. UBA5557 | reverse complement strand
GCGGGTTCATGTTCTTAAGCGCGCAGCGTTTCTTGGAGCGAGATCTCGTACAGGACCACTACGGGATGATAAAACAAAAAAGCGAAAAACGATGTGAGAGGCATTTCAAAGAGCACACTCCCCACC
>NZ_DIMV01000063.1:0-366 GCF_002425715.1 Mesotoga sp. UBA5557 | reverse complement strand
AAAAACCACGAGATGATGAGAGAGCACGAGACGGATGAGATCCAGTTTGAGTGCTCAAGCGAGGATTTAGGATCAAGACATGCAGAGTGGTTCATCTTTCCGACACTGCGCGTCCAGGTTCTTGGCAAAGCGAGAAGTTCATTGTTCTGGTGCTTTGCACCTAAGTTCTTCGTTCCGACACTTCGTGTCCAGGTTCTTCGCAAAGAGAGAAGTTCATTGTTCTGGTGCTTTGCACCTAAGTTCTTCGTTCCGACACTTCGTGTCCAAGTTCTTGGTCTCTCTCCTAGAACTGGGTCTAGGGTCTGGCAAGAGCTGAAAGAGCGGGAAGAACCGTCCGGTGTTCTGCGTCCAAGAGCATAAACCCGT
>NZ_DIMV01000088.1:0-4656 GCF_002425715.1 Mesotoga sp. UBA5557 | reverse complement strand
TCTTCGCCTTCTTGGCACACTCTGGTCAGATCTCTCATGGAGACCTAGAGTGCCGAACTCTAGGTCTTTCTTCGATACTGTAAGGCTTCAGCAATGTGCCTGGCCTTAACTTCACTTTCTTCGAGATCGGCTATAGTAAGTGCTACTTTAAGAACTCTATCAATGGCCCTTGCAGTTAATTTCATCTTTTCCACGGCTGCCGAAAGAAGTGATCTCGATGCTGAGTCTAGCGGCACGTATTCTTTCAGTAAGGCATGACTGAGCTGACTATTCGAAAATATGCTCATTCCTGCATATCTCGACGACTGTCTCTTCCTTGCCGTAATAACTCTCTTCCGAACTTCGTCAGAGCTTTCTGCCGTTGAGTTTTCCATATACTTATCGAAATCGAGTCTTGGCATGTCAACGAAGATATCTATCCTATCTTCCATTGGACCCGAGATCTTCCTATTATATCTTTGAATGTCATACCAAGAACATGTGCACTCTCTTGTTTTGTCCCCGTACCATCCGCAAGGACACGGGTTTTGGGCAGCTATGAGCATGAATCTGGCAGGATAAGTGGCTGTCAGTTTTGCTCTTGCAACAGTAATTACTCCATCCTCCAGCGGCTGTCTGAGAGCCTCGATTACATCTCTTCTGAACTCCGGAAACTCGTCCATGAATAAGACACCGTTGTGGGCAAGACTAATTTCACCCGGTCTAGCATCATTTCCACCACCAACGATAGATGTTGTCGACGCGGTATGGTGAGGAGACCTGAATGGTCTCTCTTTTATCAGCCCTCTTTCACCCAGCAGTCCAGCAACACTGTAAATCATTGTGGTCTCAATAGCTTCATCCATAGTTAGCGGAGGGAGAATAGATGGAATTCTGCGGGCAAGCATTGTTTTTCCACATCCCGGGGACCCTCGAAGAGAAATGTTGTGCCCTCCTGCCGCGGCGACTTCAGAAGCCCTCTTAGCAAACTCCTGCCCCTTTATCTCAGACATGTCCGGCCCATTCATACTTCCCAATTCGGGCTGCGAATAGACGACGGGTTTTTTCTCCACGTGTCCGTTCAAAAAGCCAACCAAATCGTTCAAACTATCCGCCGTGAAAATCGTAAGGTTGTTCACTATTGTAGCTTCCTGCCTGTTTGGAGCAGGAAGCACAACTCTTAGACCATTTGCCCTGCTGGAAAGCGAAAGCAGAATTGGCAAGACGCCTCTTACTCGCCTAAGGCTTCCGTCAAGACCCAGTTCTCCAAAGAAAATGTAATCGGAAAGATCGGTTTTGATTTTCGAAGTTGCCTTAAGCAACCCCACCGCTATAGGAAGATCGAGATAAGATCCCTCCTTTTTCACATCGCTCGGAGCTAGGTTGACCGTTATTCGACCGTTGGGTAGCTCTATCCCCGAGTTCTTGACGGCACTCTTAACTCTCTTCTTGCTCTCCTTAATTACGGTGTCTCCAAGACCTACGATATCCATCTCCTGGATTACTGCCCTGCTGTCAATATCCAGCTCAACGAGAACATCCAAAACGTTAAGACCCATGGTTGTAATCGTTCTAACTCTTGAATAGCGCATCTCATAACCTCCTATCATATATGAAATTATATCAATCAAGAGGCGAAGAGGTGATATACTTGAAATGAGGCATGGTCGAGGTGTGCATATGAAGAATACACATCGTATTAGTGTAAGAGCTTTGGTCATAAAAGACGAATCTGTTCTTCTTGTTCGTCATGAGCATCGCGACAGACCTCCCTTCTGGTGTTTCCCCGGCGGACTTGTTGAACCAGGCGAAGATCTTTTTACTGCAATCAAGAGAGAGATAAGGGAAGAGACTTATCTTGAAGTCTTTCCTAAATCGGTTGTTGCACTACAGGAATTCAAAAGAGAAAGCCTTCTGGAGGTGATATTTTCCTGCGATTACGTCTCGGGAAGGACCAACCTGGGATCAGATCCAGATAACTCGGGAGTTCCAACGTTGGTTGAAGTCAAATGGGTGGAAATTGGAGAGATTGAGAAGTACAGAGTACTTCCGATTTGGCTTTCTTCACGTCTCAAGACAGAATGGAATTCTCTGAGTTCAGTACAGTTATATGAGGTAGCGAGCAAACACCAGCTCAGGACAGGGAGTCCTGATTCCAGCGTACTGTAACGGCCTTTGGTATGTGATAACATGAAGTAACGCAATTTGGTAGCATCACGCGAGAGGAGGGTTATCATGGATTACAACATCTACTCTAAAGACGTAACTGTTACAGACTCCATGAAAGACTACATCGACAAGAGGTTCTCAAAAGTGTCGAAAGTTGTCAACGAGGAGAAGCTGATCTCGATGGATCTCAGGCTCTCGAAGGAAAGGGCGTTCTACAAGGTCGAGGCGACCGCCCATCTGCCGGGCGTTATGGTCCGCGTGGAGGAAAAGGGCAGCGACTTCTATACAGTAGTGGATTCGGCATCTGATGCCTTTGAGAGAAGAATAAAGAGATTCAAAGAGAGAACTCGCCACAAGCACAAAAACGGCCTTAAGGAAAACCTCGATTCAATTCCCTCCAGGTTCGAAGAAGATCAATCCACAGTAATTACAAGACGTAAGAGGTTCACTATCAAGCCGATGACTGAGGATGAGGCCGTTCTTCAGATGGAAATGCTTGGCCACACCTTTTTTGTCTACAGGAATATCGATACTGATGAAGTCAATGTTCTCTATACTAGAAAGAACGGATCTATCGGTATTATTGAAATGAACGAATAGCGGACGGCCACCAGAAGGTGGCCCGCTTTCTTAATCTTCACGTGAGATGATTATTATGGTAGAATTCGAAATCTAGTTCTGTCTATAGAAATGAAAGGGTGGTGGCAAGAATACAGAATAACAGAACGCAGACTATTGTCTTCAGTCGAATTGAGGACGAAGTCAGGATCGCTTCTCTGGACGGCGATCAGCTGGAAGAGATTTTTTTCGAAGACATGGACAGCGAAAGTGTAACTGGAAACATCTATCTTGGCAAGGTAGAGAATGTTGTTCCCAGCCTTGAAGCGGCTTTTGTGAATATTGGGATTGGAAGGAACGCATTTCTTAGATTCAAAGATGCTTCCGGACAACAGAAACTGGAGAAGAACAACAAAGTTCTAGTCCAGGTCAGCAAAGATCCCATCGGTTCGAAAGGGCCTCAGATTACCCTTAAGGTTAGCATACCAGGCAGAAGCCTTGTTTATACACCGTTTTCGAAGCATATTGGAATATCGAAGAAGATCGCGGATCAGCAGGAAAGGAATAGGCTCACCGCGGTTGCGAAGTCAGTTCTTGAAAACAAAGAAGGTGTGATCTTCCGTACCGCCGCTTTCGGTGTGGGTGAGGAAACAATAAAGGAAGAGCTTGAAAGTCTGCGTGAAAACTGGAACAAGATAAACGAGACATTTAGAAGAAGCAGAAAACCGAAGATTCTCTATGAGGAACCTTCCTTTGTAGAGTATATTCTCAGAGAGAGACTAACCGAAAATACAAAGGAGATAGTGGTCGATTCAGAGGAACTCTGGCACGATGTGGTCGCCGGCATCAGCAAATTCAAGTCCGGTTTCAAACCGGTCGTGAGGTATGTTGAAGGCGATGCCTTTGCGTCTGAAGAAGTGTACGAGAAAATGAAGATCCTCTATACCAGAATGGTATCCCTACCCGCGGGAGGAAACATATACATAGACAGAACAGAAGCTATGACGGTAATCGATGTGAACTCTGCAAGCAGTATCTCCGGCAACGATGTGTCGGAAACTTCATTGAACACGAACCTAGAGGCCGCTTCAGAGATTGCGAGACAGCTGAGATTGAGAAACATTGGCGGAATAGTCGTTATAGACTTTATTGATATGAAGAACGATGAAGATAGGCAGAAAGTGATATCGAGTCTCACAGCTGAATTTAAGAAGGACAAGGCGAGAACTATGATAATGGGATTCACGAGACTTGGATTGCTGGAAATGACAAGGAAGCGATCGACAGCTGCAATTGGGTCCAAGTTATATTCCTCATGCCCGATTTGCAAGGGAACGGGAAGGATCGAGTCTCCCAGGGCAGTTTATCAGCGGCTGCTTAAGGATCTATCGAGGGGTTTTCAGGACGAATCGTTGACCAGCGCCTCCATTCAGGTTTATCAAAACATGTCTGGAATCCTAACTCCAGAAAACCAGAAGAACCTTGTCAAGACGCTGAAAAGAGAGATTTCGGTGGGCTTCACCTGGCCAATTCCGACCTCTTATGAAATCAAATTCGTGAAGAAGCAAGAAAAACCGAAGAAACCCAAGACTAAGGCAAAAAGGGAGTCGAAATGACTCCCTTTACCTATCTGGTGGATGCGACAGGGATTGAACCTGTGGCCTCTTCCGTGTGAAGGAAGCGCTCTTCCGCTGAGCTACGCATCCGTACAGCAATTCTATCATCGGTAGGGTACAGTGTCAAGGTTTGACGATTAGTTACGTGATGACAGGTAGCGGCAAAGTGAAAACGGTTGACCGTTAACCGAGGGAAAAACCTGTTCTTCGTTCCAGAGCGAGGATCTGTTCTTCGTTCCTAGATCCGCTGTACGCTTAAGAACAAGGACCCGCTGATTGCTTGTAAAAGCTCAGTTGCAAGTTCCAAGATGCAAGTTGTAAGAAAAAGCAAGAG
>NZ_DIMV01000065.1:0-24296 GCF_002425715.1 Mesotoga sp. UBA5557 | reverse complement strand
TACCCTTTTCAAGTAGATTATTTGTGATGCATATCGCGTGGCCAATATCGGCGATCCATATGATAGAATAACCTTTGGAAGATTTTACTTGGAGAGTGACTTTTATGTCGGAAGCATTGTTTGAACGAGTAGAAGCTCTGTTCACTAGCCGATACAAGAGTCATTGTCACCGCTTATGTATCACGGTGTTTATCTCTTATGCGCTTTGTGCAATCGAGATGGTAATAATCAAGATTGCAGATGATATAAGATCAAAGAAAAAAACCTCACGTGAATTCGTGAGGTCTTTTCTTTGATTGCGACACTACTTTAAATACGGAGGAGGGATCTTGTGAGCAATGAGAAGTCGGCTTACCAGGAGGTAAAAGAACAGGAAGACAGGAGCAAGAATTTGGGTAAAGGAGGTCTTCTGGTACTGGGACTGCAGCATGCATTCACGATGTTTGGGGCAACGGTACTTGTTCCATATCTGACCGGCGTTCCAGTGAATGTTGCGTTGTTTACTGCAGGCATTGGTACACTCCTTTTTCATCTACTAACAAAATGGAAAGTGCCAGTCTTCCTTGGATCGAGCTTCGCTTACATTGCCCCAATCAATGCCGTGATACTCTATCATGCTAACGCCCCTGAAGCTTTCGGATCTGTACCAGAGGCGATTTCCGCAGGGTTCGCTATCACACCCGATATGATAGCCTACGCAACGGGCGGAATCATGATCGCAGGGTTTGTTCAAGTTGCAATTGCTATCCTGATTAAGGTTCTCGGGATTAGCAAATTCGAGAAGATCTTCCCACCAGCTGTTGCCGGAACAATAATCGCTGTGATCGGTTTGAACCTAGCACCCACAGCAATAAGCATGGCAAGTTCAAATTGGTGGATAGCGATAGTATCTTTGGGAACGGCAGTAATTGTAAGACTATATGTTAAGGGTTTTACAAGACTCATTCCAGTTATGTGCGGTATAATCGTAGGCTATATCGTTGCTGCAATTACCGGCAACGTCTCTTTCGATGCGGTTAACCAGGCTAGCTGGATAGGAATACCTTCCTTTGTACTTCCTAAGTTTTCGGTCTACTCTTTGACCGTTCTCGTCCCTGTGGCCCTTGCCCCAACGATCGAGCACTTCGGGGATATATTTGCAGTGTCTTCAATAGTTGGAAAGAAATTCTATGATGACCCCGGTATACACAGAACTCTGGCCGGAGACGGAATCGCGACAGCTGTAGCTGGGTTTTTTGGAGGTCCAGCAAACACAACTTACAGTGAAAACACAGGCGTTTTGGCGATCACAAAGGTCTTTAACCCCACGGTAATGAGGATCGCCGCTGTATTTGCGATTATACTTTCATTTGTACCAAAAGTGGGAGCGGTCATTCAGTCGATTCCTACAGCCGTGATGGGTGGCATTGAGATCTTGCTCTTTGGAATGATTGCTGCTGTAGGGATGAAGACACTGATAGAGAACCGAGTGAAGGTAGACGGCAAGAACCTGATTATCATCTCAGTAATGCTTGTGGTGGGTATCGGTGGTGCTGCCATAGGAATTGGGCCTGTCAGGTTCGAGGGAATAGGTCTGGCCGCGCTTGTCGGCCTTATCCTGAACGGGATATTCGTGGCAACTAAAGCTCCCGAAGAATAGATTTCAGAACTTTCATAGAACAAGAGGTGCCCTGGGTGGCACCTCTTTTGGTATACTATTTCGACGGGGGTGGTATCTGTGTTAATGGGTCGTCTGGTATATCTTAGAGAGTATAGAAAATCTGATGTTGAGACTGCTCACAAGTATATCAATGACTACGAAGTGAAAAGGATGCTCGTGCCGGGGATTCCGTTTCCGCTAAGACTTGAGGAGGAAGAGAAGTGGTACGATTCTCAGAGCGCATTCAAGGATATCTACAACTTCGCCATTGCAAGGATCGAGGACGATGAGTACTTAGGAGGCTGCGGAATAAACGAGGTCAACTGGAAGAACAGCGTGGCAGCCGTCGGTATCTTTTTGGGAAAGCAGTTCTGGAATGCAGGTTATGGAACCGATGCAATGAGAGTGCTTCTGGCATTTGTGTTTGACCAAATGAATATAAACAAGGCGAAACTCAACGTATATTCGTTCAACAAACGTGCAATCAAGTCATATACGAAGTGCGGCTTTCAGATAGAGGGAACGTTGAGGCAGGAGATTTTCAGAGACGGAGCATTCCACGATGAAATCGTCATGGGGATTCTTAGGTCGGAGCTTATTAGGGAATACTAGACCTCATTATAGTACTCGATGAATTCTACATCAAGCGAGAATCTTTCTTTTATTAGTTGCCCGAGGTTCATTACACCAAACCGCTCGCTGGCGTAATGGCCCACGCAAAAGTAATTGATACCCATCTCTCTAGAGAGTTCCCTGGTAGGTTCTCGTACTTCGCCTGATATAAACGTGTCAGCGATGCCCTCAAGTTTGTCAAGCATTGACGAGGAGCCACCAGATATTACACATACTTTCTGAACGATTTCAGAGTTCTTGTGAAGGAATATCTTCTGATTAGGAAAAAGCTGAGAAAGAGAGAATGTGAACTCGGACACAGTAGTTTCTATAGGAGTTCTGCCTATTAAGCCTACGTCAAATTTCTCGAGGCTCTCAAGACCTAGCTTCTGAGCAATCGCGTAGTTGTTTCCATATGGTATATTTGCGTCCAATGGCAGGTGGTAACCAAGAAGCGTGACACCATTTAACAATACGCTTTCGACTCTTCTTTTCAGGTGGCCTGTGAGTCTGAAGAAGGTCTTTCCGAAGATTCCATGGTGTACTAGTATTGCATCGGCACTTGAGTTTAGGGCCTTTTCTACGAAGGCGTTGCTGAAGGAGACCCCTGTAACGAGTTTCTTTATATCTCTATCTCCTTCGATTTGAATACCATTGTGGCAATAGTCATCGAACTTCTCCGGTTCAAGAACAGAATTCAAAAAGCCTTCAAGCTCTAATGGTCTCACGTTTGCCTCCTTTGCTTAGAAAAGTCCTCCACATGGATATCCTCGATCATTATTCTATCATGTGCCATCGAGTAAGATATAAACTGAAAAAAGAGGGATGTAACGCACCACTTTAATCCAAATCTCTAAACATTCAACTATATTCTCAATCATCGATTCATGCCAGTAATTGTTTTGTGCTAGATTCATAAGATTGTGTTTGATATTCTATTCCTTAATGCACTTCCAAACCAAGGAGGTACGTGCTAAACTTCATAGTACGGATTCCTTACTGTGGAGGCGGAAATGGCTTATAGTCTTCTTAAGTCGTATCTTGATGCTGGCGAAGCTAAAGAAATAAGAAGATCGCTTCTAGTAATGGCTCTTCCCGCAATTGGCGAAAATGTACTTCAGATGCTGCTCGGAATTTCGGATACAGCATTTCTCGGTCACTACGACTGGAGAGTTATGACTGCGGTGGGTACAGCTAACCAAGTAGTGTTTATTTTTCAAGCAGTACTGGTCGCGATATCCACTGGTTCGATGGTTCTGATCTCAAACAGCTATGGTGCCAGAAATCAGCACAGAGTGAATCTTATCGCCTGGCATGCTATTTATCTAAGCATAGTTGTCGGTTTGATTCTCTCAGTCGGTTCTCTATTCTCCGGGAATCTGCTCTCGCTGCTGTTCCCTTCAAGCGACGCATTTATGCAGATGAACGGTGCAAAGTATCTTCAAACAATAATGGTCGGTTTTCCGGCAATGAGCATAATGGTTGTTCTCGGTGCTGCACTAAGAGGTGCAGGTGACACCAGGTCTCCTTTGATAGCAGCTGCGATTGCAAATGGGCTGAATGTCTTTCTAGATTACTCAATGATCTTCGGGAAGTTCGGTTTTCCTGAGATGGGTGCTTTTGGAGCAGCACTCGCGACTGTATTATCAAGGGTTGTAGGTTCCGTAATCATAATTGTACTTCTATTCAGAAACCGGGGAATATCTATGACCAGGAGACCACAGAGGCTTTCCAGGTGGATGCTAAGGGAGGTATTTGTTCTAGGACTCCCTGCTTCAATAGAGAACTTCGGTTTCTCGCTGGGGGTTCTGGTCTTCGCTAACATTCTTTTCATAGCCAGTCCACAGGCCTACGCAGCTCACAGAATAGGAATTCAAGTAGAGTCTCTCTCTTTCATGCCGGCATGGGGGATGGGAGTAGCGATAACTGCACTAGTAGGTATCTATAACGGAAGCAGGCAACGAAGGCTGTCAATAGGGGTAGTCAGGCAAGGTTGGTTCATTGCACTCACAATTTCTTCGATAATTGGAATAGCTATAACTCTATTCCCTGATCTTTTCATATCAATCTTCACGAATGAAACATCGCTCATCGAAGAGGCAAGACTTCCTGTGAGAATCATCGGTTTGTTCCAGGTTGTAATGGGAACTGATTATGCCGTAACCGGAGCGCTTAGAGGTATGGGAGACACTTCGTTCCCGATGAAATCGTCGCTAGTGGCAATGTGGTTAATCAGACTTCCACTTGGTTATGTGCTTGTCAGGCACTTTGGTATGGGCCTCTTCGGAGCCTGGATAGGGATGATGGCAGACATGGTCCTAAGAACTACGCTTAAGTTCGTCAGATTCTATTCTGGAAAATGGGAGATGAAAGCAGATTCCATTCAGGCAAGGTCCGGCTAAAGCTCGTTACTAGTATTCCTTTGCATCACAATCAGCCAGTGCAAATAACAATCAAGATTACTAGCACACAGGAGTTTCCGGAGCGAGAGAATCACTTTGCTCTTCTGAGGCGCTTTTGGTAATATTGTCTTATGCTCGGCGTCCTTTTTGCTACCGACCAGACTATGCTTTAAAGGAGGAGTTCCNNTGAGGATTGTGGAGATCAGTGAGGCAGTTTCAACTGTTAGTGAAGATTCTTCCGTGATGGTAGGAGGATTCTTGGGATGCGGGTCCCCCGACAATCTTATTAATGAGATCATTACCAAGAAAATCAGCGGGTTGACGGTGATTGCAAATGACACCGCTTTTCCCGATAAGGGTATAGGTAAGCTTATTGTGAACAAGTGCGCATGTAAAGTGATTGTATCTCATATCGGCACTAATCCAGAAACACAACGTCAAATGATGGAGGGTGAGCTTAAAGTGGAACTGATTCCTCAAGGGACTCTGGCTGAGAGAATAAGAGCAGGAGGAGTAGGGCTTGGAGGAATTCTAACTCCAACAGGCGTTGGTACTGTCATTCAAGAAGGGAAGAGAGTGGTTGCTGTAGAGGGAAGGGAGTATCTTCTTGAGTTGCCGCTTAGAGCTGATTACGCACTAGTGAAGGCAAAGAAGGCCGATTACTATGGCAATCTCGTCTTTTCTTTAACCGCAAGAAACTTCAACCCGCTAATTGTTCTAGCGTGTGACACAGTAATCGCAGAAGTGGAAGAGATAGTACCTGTTGGTGCGCTAACGCCTGATGAAATACATATTCCGGGAGTTCTGGTTGACTATATTGTAGTCGGGGGGGCAGCTCAATGATAGATGCAAGAGAGATAATCGCGAGAAGGATTGGAATGGAGCTGCGTGATGGGGATCTGGTAAACCTAGGAATCGGTATCCCAACTCTAGTATCGAACTTCATTCCGGAGGGTATTAGAGTCTATTTTCAGTCAGAGAACGGAATAATAGGAATGGGGCCTGTTCCGGAAGCTGGTATGGCGAACAGAGATCTAACAAATGCGGGAGGCCAGTTTATAACGGCTTTACCGGGTTCAGCTACCTTTGACAGTGCGATGTCTTTTTCGATTATTAGAGGAGGGCATCTTGACATTACGGTACTTGGAGGGCTGCAGGTCGATGAACGCGGAATTCTTGCCAACTGGATGGTCCCAGGGAAGATGGTTCCCGGAATGGGTGGTGCAATGGATCTGGTAACCGGAGCTAAGCGAGTTATAGTTGCAATGACACATACATCTAAGGGACTGCCGAAGATTGTCAAAGAGTGTACTCTTCCTGTTACTTCGAACAGGCCAGTCGATTTAGTAGTTACAGAACTAGCAGTAATTCAGCCTACAAGACGTGGTCTTCTTCTGCGAGAGAAGTCAAATGAAGTAAGTGTAGACGAGATTCTGGAGATGACTGAAGCTAGTCTAATTGTCAGTGACGATCTCAAGACCATGTTTGGTTAGGTGACATATTCTGCTGAAGGAGCGTCACACTGATCTGAATTCTGTCAAGATGAAGACATAGTCTCGGTGTTCGCTCTCCGAATACCGGGTGTTTTTCTTATGATTCTTTTATTATAATTCTTTTGTGAACTGGTTGTATCGGTTTTTGAGACGAAGACACCGAGTGTTCATGATCTCTTCTTTAGAATACCGATAAACAATTCTGGAATGAGCTTCAAAAGGAGAACTTTTCTCTAACCCATAAACTGACGGCGTCTTGGCCGGTAACTTTTTGCTATATAAAATTTATGATTTGGATTACGTACTAGATTAGCAGAGAAATCGGCTCTATCAACGCGATAAATTTCAATACTTGTTCTAGAATGCTTCTCATGACTAATTCGGAGACCACGAGGTTTAAGGAGACTTGTGGTAGACTCTCCTGGTAAACCGCCATATATAAGGGATGTGAGTCTCTGCAGTCCTTTAATGCGTTTTCCAGAAATTCGATTGCTCATTTATTCTATTTTTCCAGGAGGTACGAAAATGAAGAAAGCACTGTTGGTACTCGTTGCTATTTCTATTCTGTCAACAACATCTCTATTTGCATTGATCAGTGGAGACGACCCTGTTAAGGGCGAATTGCCTTTCCTTCTTACTAACGCCGGGCAAGGACCCGGAGGGAAGATGGCCAGACTTCTAATATGGCAGTCAAAGGCCATATCTGAAACAGATTTCGATTACAATGCCGAGCCGTTGAGAGACGATCCCAATGATCTAGTTGCCAGAGACTACAAAATGCTCTTTGTGATAATTGGTTCGTCTGCAAAGGGTCTAGGTGCCTCGGGTATAACAATTGAAGAAGAGATTTCGAGACTCAACAAGATGATAGCAGAGGCAAAGAGGCTTGGTTTGTACATTGTAGCCGCACACATCGAGGGAAAAGAGAGAAGAGGCAACCCGGGAAGTGCAGACGAACAGTCTATTGATGCCATTGCTCCGTATGCTGACTACCTGATAGTTGTTAAGAGTGGGAACCAGGACGGCAAGTTCACAAGAATTGCTCAGGAAAACAATGTTCCTCTCACTTTGATCGACAACACTATCGACTTCATGGATGTCATCAAGCAAATGTTCAAGAGCGAATAGGTGGAGTGAGCAACTGTGAAACTGATTTCGCTAATCTGGGGGGGAATCTAGATGTATCTTGAAACGACAATAGTAGCAATCATTATGGTTGCAACTTTCGCAATTGCAAGCTGGAAGCTGAAATCACCAGAGATCTCGATGGTTATAACGGCCATTGTTGGTGCTCTCGTTGGTGGATTTGGCTTCCCATCTAGGTTGCTTGTGGAAGGAATGTTTACTTATTTTGACGTTGGTCTCGTCTTCTTGACAGCGTCTGTGTTCATAAACATTTACTCAGAAACCGGCGCCATGAATGCTTTGGTGCGCTGGATAGTCAAGAAGTTCTACGACAAGAAGTGGTTGATGCTTGTTCTTCTAGGTATACTATTAATAATACCAGGGGCGTTGACTGGAGCCGGCAGCGTTTCCATATTCGTTGTTGGTGGTTTAGTGGCATCTGTCATGAACTACATGGGTTTTTCCAAAAAGAGAGTTGCTGCCTTCATTTATCTGTTTGCTATGCTTGCAGCAGTCGCTCCGCCAATCAATTTGTGGGCGATGTTGATGGCAGCTCAGGCAAACATGCCATATGTCGGCTTCAATGTTGTTTTGCTGGTGCCGATTGTGGTAATTGCTCTCTTCACGATCGTTTATACGGGGCTGAGCAAAACACCTTCTAGGAAATCAAAAGAAGCGATTCTATCGGAGCTTCCAGAACCACCTGAAGGAATGAACTGGGGAAAGATTTTGTTTCCTTTCGTTGCGTTGATCGTAATAATTCTTCTGATGCAGTATGCTGCGTTCCGCATACCTGTCATTGGACTTCCCCTCACTTTCATGATTTGTGCCTTTGTTTCTGTGATGATGGATCGGGACCGCTGGAAGGTTAAGAGATGGTACGGAGTTATGGTGAAGACTGTAGATCAGGTCTTCCCGCTTCTTGCCACCGTGATAAGTGTCGGCGTTCTTGTTAACATTATGGCTGCAACGGGTGTAAAAGGTCTTCTTGCAATAACTTTCATCACGCTTCCAATGGCATTCATTTATGTTACTGCGCTTATCTTTGCTCCCTTTTCTCAAGGAGCTCTCAGCTATGGAAGTGCGATTATTCTTGGTACACCAATAATATTCCTTTTTAACTCTATGGGTCTAAATGTAACCGTTACCGCTGCAGCCCTCAGCTTTCTATTCCCACTTGGTGATTGCCTGCCTCCTTCCAGAATCGTTGGAAGGCTTACTGTTGAAACGGTGGGATACGAAGGGAGCTACATGTCTTTCTTGAAGGCAATTGCCGTTCCCTGGCTGTTTATGGGCGCAGTTGGATTGCTGATGCTAATCTTCCCAAACCAGCTAAGCTTCCTTGTTGTTTATTGATGGGGGTGAGATGATGCTTGTTTTTCTTGACACAGTGATACATTACTTATACTTCATAATGACCGGCGTTTTTGCCTTTCTTCTTCTTCGAAACCTCTTCAAAAGGGAGAGACGGAAGGGCTGGGTTTACGATATTGTTTATTCGTATGTGATAATGACCTTTATTCTCAGAATAATTGGTATCAAGTGAGGGGTGAGTGATATGAAGAATTCTATTAGCCTTAAAATCCTCTTCCTTGCCCTCTCAGGCATATTGGGTGTTCTCGGCGCGATTGAGTTCTGGGAACTGAGACACTACAAAGAGACGGTTGTTGTCTCGGAGGACTTCACGGAACGAATCATGCTGAGCGAATACCTTCCAAGTCTTAAGGGAACCTGGGGCGATACTCCAATCTACATCTATGATTCCGGCGTTCCTGGAGGTTCGATGCTCATATTGGGTGGGACTCACCCTTACGAACCAATCACGACTGTTGCTGCTTACGTAGTTATGGAGAACATAAAGGTCGAAAGCGGAAAAGTCTATATCATCCCGCATGCAAACATGAGTGCGTCGACACTTGGAATGCTCGGCAATGCTTACCCCAAGTACTTCTCGGTTGAGACGCCGTGGGGTGAGCAGAAGTATAGGATAGGGGATAGAGGAACCAACCCGCTCGATCAATGGCCCGATCCATTCACCTACGTTCATTATCCATCCGGTCAGAACCTCGCTTACCAGGACATTAGAAATCTGAACAGAACTTTCCCTGGTAGACCTGACGGAACGCTGACAGAAAGAATCTCGTTTGCAATAATGGAGCTCTTAAGAAATGAAGAAATCGATATCTTCTTTGATTACCACGAAGCATCCCTGATGTATCCAGTAGTGAGTACATACGTTGCACATGATGACGCAATGGACATCGGAATGATGGCGGCAATGATGCTGAGTGCAACGCAGTTCCCGATGAAGATTGAAGCCTCACCGAAGAACCTTAGGGGCTTGACTCACAGAGAAGTTGGAGATTTCAGCGACACTCTTGCTCTGCTAATGGAGACACCTGAGCCCTTTATCGACAGAGTGGTTGGAAAGATGACAGAAGACCTCATGGTTGAAGGTATCGATGAGTTCCTTCAGACTGCAGCGGAGAAGGGTCTTCTTTACTGCGACTACGATATCAAAGAAGGGTTCCAGGATGCACTGGGAAATACAATCATCGGCGCACCTCTAGACTACAGAGTTGGAAGACATCTTTCCGGAACTCTTGAAGCGATTAACTGGATGAATCAATTCTTCCCGGAAAAGGCAATGAGCGTTTCGTTCCCCGGATACGCTGAAATCATGGAAAACGGTACGGGATACTATCTACATGATCCATCAAAAGCCGATAAATCGAGAGTCTTTGAAAACTGAGATTCTCAAACCACGGTGCCTTCAACGGTTCCGTAAATTCCAAGGGGGTATTTATGAGCATCAAAGCAAGAAAGATTCTGGCCCTGGCAGCGATAATCGTACTAAGTGGATTAACATTCGCCTGCACGATTATAGGGGTGGGCAAAGATGCGATGGCTGACGGTTCTACTGTTATCACACACAACGATGACTCTTCTTCAGCAGACTTCCGTCTGTGGATAATTCCGGCGATGGACTGGCCGGAAGGTTCTATGAGAGATATCGTAATCAACTCACACAACTATATCGATTACGGCAATTATCCTGACGTTGAAGTCGGCGACAGGGGGGTTCTTGTTGGCCAGATCCCCCAAGTGGAGCACACCTACGCGTACTTCCATTCCAGATATTCATTCATTAACGAAATGGGAGTGGCAATGGGAGAATCCACCGCAGGTGGTAGGAGAGAGTTGAGAGATGCCCTAGGTATGATCGACTGCTGGACGGCACAGGATATCGCGCTCGAAAGAGCAACGACTGCAAGAGAGGCCGTACGAATAATGGGAGATCTTGTCGAGGAGTATGGCTGGTATGGTTCGGGCGAGATCATCAATGTAACAGACGGAGAGGAAGTCTGGATCTGCGAGTTCTATGGTCGAGATTTGTGGATAGCCTTAAGGCTTCCCGATGACTGTGTATATGTTGGCGCAAATACGATGAGAATCCGTGACGTCGATTTCGAAGATACCGAGAACGTTATGCATTCTCCGAATATCATCTCTTATGCAGTTGAGCAAGGTTGGTATGATCCTGATTCAGGAGAGCCCTTCAGGCCTGCTGACATCTATGCGCCGCGAACGAGTATGAATATTAGAGAGTGGAGAGCACTGAGCTGGTTTGCTCCTTCACTGGAGCTGGAATATGGTCAGGTACACTATCCACTGTGGGTCAAGCCTGACAGAAAGCTTACCGTTTTTGACATCTTCACAATATCTGGCGACTGGTACGAAGGAACGGAATTCGACCTTACGAAAGGAGTCGGAGCAGGCCCCTTCGGCGATCCATTTGCAAGCTATGTTACTGGCGGAAGGCAAAGAGCGATAGGTATACCGCTGAGCTGCTATATTCAGATCAGTCAGATCAAGAGCTGGCTCCCCCCCGAAATTCGATCGTTGGTATGGTTCGGTTACGGTGCAGGGGGAACTCAGTATCACACACCTCTCTGGCCGTCTATGGAAAGGCTTCCGGAATTCTATCAAAACGGAAGCAGATACGAGATATTCAGAAGAGACTCTGGTTGGTGGACAAGTACTTACGTGCAAGAGATGACAAGACTACGATTCAAGGATGCTATCGTAGATCTCAGAGAGTTTAGAGATCCGAAAATGCACGCAATCTACGAAACTGTGCCTAAGATTCAGGAGTTTGCGGCCTCGGTGTATGAAACCGATCGTGAGGCAGCAATTGCGATAATTAGCGATTATGCATACAACACCGCCGTTGCCTGGCAGACCGATTGGTTGAAGCTTGGTGATACGCTCCTAGGAAAATACACTGCTGACAGAATTAATTTCGGTGGTACGAATTATCCTCAGGAATGGAAAGACGCCCTTGAAGCACTAAGATAATCCTAATTGTGTCGCATAGCCGGAAGTTTCAACCGGCTATGCGCTTTCTTGGCGAGGAGGTGGGAATTGCGCTGAAGAAATTCAGCTAGCAATAGTTCGGAGTACCGAAACACTTATACTTATTAGATGGGGTGATGTTGTTTTATGAAGAAGGCATTTATGATCCTGATTGTTGCACTGATCGGCTTTGGAAGTGCGGCAATGGCATGTACGATACTTGGTGTTGGCAAAGATGCAATGGTTGATGGAACCACCATAATTACGCACAATGATGACTCCACAAGTGCGGATTTCCGTCTTTGGATCATTCCGGCGATGGATTGGCCGGAAGGTTCCATGAGAGACATCGTTCTCGATTCCCACAACTACATCGATTACGGTAACTATCCCGAAGTGAATATTGGAACAAGGGGAACACTTATCAGTCAGATCCCGCAGGTCCCCCACACATACCAGTATTTCCATTCCAGATACTCCTTCATGAATGAGAAAGGAGTTGCCGTTAGTGAGTCCACATTTAGTATCGACACAAGCACCGATTACGGCAAGGAAGTAAGAAAGGTTCTCTGGACAGACAGCATGGGAATTATTGATTGCTGGACTGCTCAGGATATCGCTCTTGAGAGAGCTTCCACAGCAAGAGAAGCAGTTAGAATAATGGGAGATCTCGTTGAGCAGTACGGATGGAGTACTGTTGGCGGCGGTGGAGAGACAATGACCGTTGCTGACGGCGAAGAATGCTGGATCGTCGAATTCTATGGAAGAGACCTCTGGGTTGGCGTAAGAATCCCTAGTGATCACTTCACAGTTGCTGCAAACAGAGCAAGGATCATGGAAGTCGATTTCGAAGATACAGAGAACGTGATGGCCTCCCCGAATATCGTTTCTTTTGCAGTTGACCAGGGCTGGTACGATCCCAGTTCAGGTAAGCCCTTCAACATAGCAGAGATCTACGCTCCGAACGACAACCTTTATGCAACTAGAAGAGAGTGGAGAGCATTCGATCTGGTAGCCCCGTCTCTGGGTCTTAGCCCTCACGACGTAAGGTTCCCTCTTTCAGTGAAGCCTGACAGACTGCTTACGGTTCACGACATATTTGTGATTAAGGGCGATTACTATCAGGGAACGGATTACGATCTTACGGTAGGACTTGCTGCCGGACCTTGGGGCGATCCTCTCAGATACGCAAACACAAGTAGAACTGGAACCTGGGAACGAAGCATCAACATGCACAGGACTTGCTACGTCCATATCGGGCAGACAAACTCCGCCTATGCAGACCCGTTCAAGGGAATTGCTTGGTATGGCTACGGTGCACCGGACACAGCTTACATCGTTCCTCTGTGGCCAATCATGAGGGAACTTCCGAAGTTCTACGAAACTGGAAGCAGATATGAAGAGTTCAGAAGAGATTCCGGTTGGTGGGTTAGCTCCTACGTACAGCAAATGGCAGAGCTTCACTATAACCTTGCGATCCAGGATATCAGGAACTACAGAGATCCTAAACTGGAAGTCGTTTACAAGGTCACTCCGAAAGTGCTGGAGCTAGCAACTGAGATGTACGATTCAGATCCTGAAGCAGCGATCGATTTCGTTTCAAACTACGCTTACATGAATGCGGTTGCATGGTTTGAAGAATGGAAGCTTCTTGGTGACAGACTTCTGGGTAACTACGCTCTCGGATATGTCAACTTCAGATCTTCACCGTATCCCGACTGGTGGAACGAAGCTATCGGTTACGGATTCCCCGAGAGATAATTGATTGGGTATCGGAAGCGGCCCTTGCGGCCGCTTCTTTTCATTGCCTATGAGTCTTGAGACGCTTGAGTGTCCTACACTCTTCTTCATCTCAAATGACTACCCGAATAATCAAATCGGCGCTTCCATTTCGACTTTGTTCAAGAAGAATATCGAAATTGGAAATTGGAGCTTCTCACTGTACAAAAAACGTTGGACTTGTGATAACATCTGTCAGTATAGAAGCTGAAGCCGAAAGGAGTGGCAAAGGTGCAAAACATAGAGAAAATCCTTGATCTAGTTGAGGAGCTTTTCGATGAGCTTGAGAATGCAGATGTTCAAGAACTCCATGAAGCGTTGCCTGACATGGAGCAGGACGAAGTGACAGAGTTGAGATCAAGCATTGAGGATTGGATCGACGGTCTTGACGAAATCGTCGCTCGCCTTCCCGAGCTTCAAGCCTCGATTCTCGATCTAAAGGGTGATCTTGAGAGATTGAATGATTCTGTGGTAGAGATGGAAGAGGGTTTTGAGGAAGACTGATAACTACTTCTTGGGGGCTGTGGCCCCTATATCAAACGAATACAGAAAAGAACGGACCAGGGTTACTGGATCACTCTATGACGGCTCCTGCTAGCTCACTCAGAAGCAAAGAGTCAAATAGCCTGTGAATTACGTATTTCACTAGAAGCTCCTTTGGAACGTATCTTTCAAGTTTTTCGCCGAAGAGCTCGTATTGTCTCTTCAGCTCCGAAGGATTGGCCAGGAGAAAGGTAGAGAGAATCCCCGAGACTTCACGAACTTCCAATCTTGAGATAGCGAGAAGCATCTCATGCAGCTCATCAATGTCGACACCTCTTTTTATCACAACACTGTGCCAGTTCGCACTTACCGATTTGAGGCCAGAAACTGCCTTTATACACAGGGATAGAAAGATGTTGGACAAATCGCCCGCAAACGTCTCAATGATCACTCTTTTATTGGATTCTCGAAGGGAAATCAGATTTGGCGAAGCTCTGTGATTGTCAACGAAGTCAAGCAGTATTTGCGAAGCGCCCGGAGAAAGAAGCATTCCATCTGGAATTCTCATTTCAAGGAGAGAAGACCTTATAGCTCTTGCGAACTCCTTCGTCATCAAGGAGCTTCCCCCAAACCACGAGGGCGGTTTGCCACTGCTACCCTTAACTACATGAACGGTCTTCCTGTTTGAGTTGACTTCCTTGACCAAATATGAACGACCGCCGAGCAGAAAACTCATTTCATCATCAGAAGAACTGCTCAGGACGGCCGGGTGAATTTTCCCGATCTCATGTCCGTTGAATATCACAGAGTACTCTAACCCTCCCGGGAAGAGAACTACGAAATCCATCTTTTCCTTCCCGCTGCCGACAATTTCTGCTGTTGAGGCACCTTGTGTTACCGATCTGCCAGTCTTTGCAAGAAAAGCCTCGTCGATCAGGTGCTTCAAAAGAATATTGAAGTCTTCAGTCTCGACTTTTCTGAAAGGGAAGGCTCTCTTAAGTATTGAGAGATCATCATGGTAAAGCGAACCTCTGTTTAGTGTAAGACCGATCAACTGGTGACCCAACAACGGTAAGTGATAATCGCTAGGCTTAAGAGGTTCGACCGAATCTACGGCCAGCATCTGCGATATTCCAAGAAGATTATAAAGACTTTGCGGATCTTCTATGAAGACCGAAACCGATGACTTGTTTCCTTTCCTTCCTGCCCGTCCGGCTCTCTGAAGGAACGAAGCAGTTGATGGTGGGATCTCCAGGAAGATCACTCTATCAATATCACCAATATCGATACCCATTTCCAGAGTTGAGGTTGCGACTATGGCCCTCAGCTTTCTGTCCTTCTTAAATTCCTCTTCGATTTCTACTCGCAAAGACTTGGACACAGAGCTGTGGTGGACCGGGGTGTCTATATCTATCGATCTCGCTTGTGCTGCAAACTCCTCTGCCTTAGACCTTGAGTAAGAAAAGACGAGTACTTTATCGTTAGTTTCCGTAAGAAGCTTTTCAAGATATTTAGCGGGAGAGATTTCTTTCTCGGTAAGAACCTCGATTGTTCTTTTGTTTCTCTTCTCATCTACCACCAATTCCGATTCTCTGTCTGAACTTCCGTTTAGCCATTCTAGCAGCAGTTCTGGGTTCCCAACCGTTGCCGACATCGCGATTCTCTGTTGATCAATGCCGGAGAGTATCTTGATTCTCTCCATCAGAGAGGCGAGTTGAGCTCCCCTTGGAGAGTCAATGAAGGCATGGACCTCGTCAATGATTATAAACTCGAGACAAGAAAGCAGTTCTCTGTTGTCACTCAAGAAGATTCCCTCAACTGACTCAGGAGTTGTTACAAGAACTGAAGCTTCCTTTGCCACGGTGAGCTTCTCCGACTGTGTGAGGTCTCCATGCCATTTCCCGACAGTTAGCCCGAAAGGTCTCAACATCAGCTCAAGACGAGATGAAACGTCGTTGATTAATGATTTTAGAGGAGCTAAGTAGATGCATTTCAGTCCCGCAGAGATTTCGAGAAGTCTGTTGACCACCGGTATCATTACGGCTTCTGTTTTTCCTGATGCAGTTCCGGCTATCAGTAACAGATTCTTCCCATCAAGAATAGGAGGAATTGTTCTGTTCTGGATCTCCCTCAAGCTTTGCCAGCGATATCTGTATGAGAACAAGTCGATTAGTCTCTGATTAAGTCTTGGATCGACTACCACAAGTTATCAGCAGCCTTTACAGAGTCGGTATTCCCGATCGTGTCTGTCTCATTCCCTAGTCTTGAAGAGTCTAGAAGTTCGACAGTAAGCTTGGTGACTTCCCTAACAGACGGTCTGAGCTTTCCGTCAATTCCAGTGTATTGTTTCATTAGAGTCTCAAGAGTCTTCTCTTCGAAAGAGGAGTCTGCAGCATATGAGTAGCAACTTGAGTAGAGCGATTTTATTCTTCTGATCAGTTTTCTTAAGTCCTCTTTACTTAAGGGATCAAGGTTAAGGATAACTGTCTTTCCGCTGCTGTCTCCTGATATGTTTTTCATTCTGTCATAGAGTGCATGATAAGAGGCTATGCCTCTATGTTTGTTCTCAAACCATGCGTCCGTTCCTAACCAAAGAAAATAACTCTTTTGAAGAAAACCAGAAGACATCTTGTCGATTATTTCCCTTAACTGGTTGAAAGTCCTATCCCTTACGTCTCTCCTTCTGTTCATAGTTGCTTCAAGCTCGTCCATGATCACAACTAGTCCTGGAACCTGCAAAGTGTCCATTAGCGATGTGAAAGACCTCAAGAAGTTCCAGCCGTCGTCTTGCAAAAAGTGGTATATTCCGTGCTTCTTCATGGTTCTTCTGTCGACGTTGTCTCCTACCAGGTAGGCGTAAAACTCTTCGCCGGGAGCTCCTTTCCCAGCGCTCGCAACATAAGCCGCGCAGAAATGAGAGAACATTCCATTGGGATCGTAATTGTCACGGGTAGATAGATACTCCCTCACATTACTAACATCATCACTTGCTATTTTCAGTTCTTCGAGTTCAGCGAGTGTTTTCTCTGCCCAGGCCCTAAGGAATATCTTAAGTGGATTGCCGTTGATACCGACCATTGACATATTCTTCATGATAGACCTGAAGAACTCATCCTGTTTGTGAAGGGTGTCATAGTCCTTTTCGGAAAGGCAAGATATCATCATTCCTCTTTCTCTGGAGACATATTCGGCATATCTTGCGAGGGTAGTCTTGCCCAGACCGTATTCGCCTAGAAAGACTCTGACTTTGCTCTTTCCGGTGAGGACATAATCTATGTCGCTTTCAATTTCCTGAGTGTATCTTTCTCGACCCGTTACAATTTCCTTAACATAATCGACGGGAACCGCCGTTCCGGCTCTTATCGCCTCAAACATGGGATGGTAATCCACTGATATCTCCTTTCAACTTTCCATCATTCTTCTGAAGCGAATCTCGCTCTAAGCAAATCCCTCGTTTCTTCATCGAAATTCGTTCCCCAAACAAGCTTCGGTACATCGCCGCTAATCACTTCTATAAGAGGCTTTCCCCCACTTGTTATCTTGGGCGCGACAACGAAAACGCTCCAGAACGTCAATCCCAGCTCCTGAAGAGTGTACTCTCTCTCGGGCTCAGATGAGAGAATCCTGAAGACGGTCTTCCTTGCCTTTCCAGCAAGGGATTCAATCTTTTCTTCCAGTTCTTTAAATCCATCTCTCTCTTCGGGCATTTCTGGAAGGTTCACACGACCCAATTCAGCCGTATCCAGCTCTGGAAAGCAATAGTTCCATTCGATTTCGTTCATCCGCTTAACCGACCATTCAAGTTCATAGTGGAGAGAATTGATCTTCTCCAGCAAGTCTGCGGATATCGGCTTATTCTTTGTTTCCGGTACTTCAGGTCCCTCAGATTCTTCTTCGGCGTCTTCTTCGATAAGCCTTTCTATGATTAGATCCTCTACCGTCTTCTGATCCTTGTCTTCGGCGTTACTCTCGCTCTGATACTCCGAACGATTCTTCTGCTTCGCTTTTAGTGACGCTGGAAGACCGTTTTGTGGGTATTCCTTCCACGTAGACATAACCCTTGCCTCTCTCAAGAACTCTATGAATGTTCTTGCGCTCTCTTCTTTCGCAAAGAAAAGTTTAATTAGGGGTACTCCAAAACCTGTAGCAGAAACGGTGACAACATAATAATTGAAGCACTCGATCCTTTCATTGTTCTTCGCTTCCTTATCCGGTCCGCCTCCAGGGAGAAGGTATTTCCAGGTATATCCGACGAACAAAGCATCCTTGCTGTCGAGAAAAGCTTCTCTCGAGAGTTTTAGCTCTTCCAGCTGTGTTCTTATCGAGTTGAATGGAAAGTTTCTCCCGCCCTTCATGAGTCCCAACGATGAGACAGTGAGCTCGTCAATAGAGCAAAGGACGTAGACGCCACCGCTTTCTTCTGCCTTTATTATACGGAACTCGCTTCTTCTTGCAGAATACCTCATTGTTTCTCCAGCGTGAGCCAGCGGCTCTTTTATCTGTCGCTCCTCGACGATTGTCCAGCAAGCCCAACCAGCCATCGACTTCTGGAATGACGGCAAGATCCTCGCACTTATCTTTTCGAAGTACCACTTTCTTGCTTCTTCCCAATGGCTTTGGCATAGACCATATTCGGTTCTTGCCTCTTTTATTCCTTCTAACCATGTAGCAAGCGTACCGTGTTTTCGAATTCCCCTTTCCAAGAAGGCTATGAAGAGATTGTCTGGCACTGTCAACCATTTCATGAAGGTTGAACAGTATCGTTTAATTTCCCTAATTATTGTCTCAAGCCTTGATAATTGTATCTCTACACTACTTTCGTCGTATTCACCAACGGCGAGTTTGATCTGATTGTCGAGGAATCTGAAAACCCCTTCTTCAGTCGGGGGGAATTTCGCGAGAAAATCTACGAGATCCGACTCGATCAACGGTAGTAGAGTTGTATCAAGGCCGAATACACTTGAAACAAACTCGCTTAGGGGAAGGTTCACTCCGAATTGCTCTGCCCTTCTACGTACCTTCTCGTATAGAATCTTGAGATCCCTTAACCCTGTAACGAATGAGTCTGATTGATTCACAATTCTATTGGCATAATGAACGACTATTCTCTCCAAAATCTGAGGTGCTTCTTTGAAGAAATCCAGGAAGCTCATGAAGCTCTCCTCGAAAACCGGACGTTCTGTTGCCGCCAGGACAAGCGTCTCAACGAGGGCAACTGTACTCTCAGATGATGCTGAGATAAGCTGACCTTCGATGCTTCTGTATATGAAAGCGTACTTAGTATCAAACAATCTCTTGAAAAGTGTTGCAACCATTGGTGTCTTGAGAGATATCAGAGCAGCGTTTGAGGTCTCAATAAGTGGTATCCAGCTCTTACCCTCAAGACTCTCGTTTGCTTTCTCAATAACGTCTTCAGAAGACAAAAAAGTAATGAATTCCCGATGTCGAGAATCAGACAAGATATATCCCTCACTTAAAGTAGCTTCCAAATTGATTATACTACACTTAATGAAGGCGATTTGCAGCTTCCGGAAAACACCGAATCAGCGCTCGATCTCCAGGTCTATCAGCTCGGCGAGATCCAATAATCTTTCGGCAATAAGCGCTCTATTTTGGCAAGCTCTCAGAAATCTTTGATCCAGCCTGAGGGAGGGAAGAGTTTCCCCGGCTTTTTCCAGTCTTGAGATCGCAAGAAGAAGGTAAGCTCCATCGATGAGTTTTCTGATCATGACAGACAGTCGCTCTTCTGTTTTCTCACAGGCGGCTCTCTCAATATCAGCGAAAAGGAAGTTAATAGACTCCAGAATCACTTTGAAGGAGAAAAGCAAAATGTCTTCTTTTGTTTCTAGAGGAAGAGCTTCCAACCTCCTGAGTTCTGTTATCGCCTCTGCAACTGCAAGCCTTGACTGTGAGGGATCTTCCAGGTATCTCTCAAGTTTGTCCACCGTTATTCCGAAAAGATCTGCAATTTGATCGGCGCTTCGTCCTTCGGAGATGATCTTTCGCAGAAATTCCTTCTTACCCATATAATCACCTCTCTTCAATTATATATCCTATCGTCTCTGAGGTTAAGCGTCATTATCAAGAGGGCGAAGTGATCTCGTGAATGTTAGTGTTCGCAATTGAAAGTGTTTTTCTCCAGAAACGTACTAGAATTTAACTGGAGGTGGTGCTATGAAAAGAAGTATTCCTCTACTGGCAATTATCATTATTAGTTCATGTCTTTGCTCAACAACTTTCTACTTCGGAATGGGATTCGGCGGGCTTGTAGAAGTATCACTAAACGACTACGAATGGAAGGTTCGGATTCTTCCAGTTCCTTCTTTGTCTAGTGGAGGAGTCTTCGCCGGCGGTCTGATCTTCAATGTACTAAGAGATAGAGGATTTGCGGTGCTGCCAGCCAATCAGCAAGAGAAGTTGAGTGTAGTTGATACTTTTCACTGCGAAGCAATAGATGTAGATATTGAGAGACTGGAGGTGTTCGTTGCAGATGGAACGCTTGGCTTGAAAGTCTTCAAATTCTATGGACCGCTCTTCTATAGGCATGTCCAAACCATCCCGTTGAAGGGGTGGACAAACTCAGTGTCGTACTGCAATGATTATGTTCTGGTCGGCAGTGAACTCGATGGACTGTTTGTTGTGAGAAGAGGTGATAGCGGATTTGAGCTGATTGATCAGATTCATCCGCGTTATATTAACGATTTGGAAAGTGGATTGACCATTAATGCGGTTGCCGTATACAAAGGAGCATTCTACGTTGCTGCTGCTAATAAAGGCGTTCTGATATTCGAGATAGGCACGTTCGGTCTGGAAGAAAGACAAGGGATTCCTGTTGGTTACGCTATGGATGTTGCAGTTCTTGATGGAGAAGTCTTCGTCGTTGACTCTTTGGGAAGCAGGATTCTAATATATGACGAGAGCGACCACACCCTGAAGGAGAGTCTGGAAGTTGAAAGACCCTTGAGAGAGTTAGTGCCGATATTTGACTGGCGGCAGGGCAGAAAGCTTCTTTTGTGCCGGTTTGATGATTCCGTTTCCGTCATTGATAAAGAAACCTTTCAGGAAGTGTTCTCCCTGAAAGGCTCGTTCTTTGGAATAATCGAACCAAGATACCTCTTCGGTTATCCCTTTCGCGAAGAATGAAGTGAAGCACCACTGACGAAATATTTGGACAGCGCCAGGAAGAGAACAAGGATTGGAATGCTTGCTATGACTGCAGCGGCCATCATCGCACCTTCATTTGTGTGCTTTTCCGTTGCGAACTTGACGATGTAAAGGGGAATGGTCTTCATTTCCTCGCTTTGCGAAATCAATAGCGGCCATAGAAGATTATCCCACTGGGTTCTGAATGTTAGAATTGCCAGAGTCGCGATAGCCGGCGCGCTGTTGGGGAGTATTATTCTCAAGAAGATGCTGAATTCACCGGAACCGTCGATTCTTGCGGCATCAATTATCTCGTCTGGAAACGTGATAAGGTATTGTCTCATCAAAAAGATGCCGAACGCGTTCATTAGAAATGGAAGGATCAGTCCTATATAGGAGTTTTGAATCTTCAGTGATGTGGCTACCAGATAGAGAGGAATCATGATGGCTTCAAAGGGGATCATCATTGTGGCCATTATCAGCAGAAAGACAAGATTTCGACCCCTGAAAGGGAACTTCGCCAATCCATATCCTGTGAGGGCGGAAAGAAAAACGGTAGAAATCGATACTACCCCGGCTACGATGAAAGAGTTAAGAATATTTCTAGGAAAAATGAAACTCCCATCGTTTCCCCTCAAGGCCTGCCAGTAATTCTGCCAGTAGAGATCTTTGGGTATCCACGGATAAGGCATCTTAAGGATATCTCTCGATGGCATGAGAGATGCGGTAAACATGAATATAATCGGTGCAAGGATTACAATGGCGGTTAGAATCAGGAAGGCCCAAATCAAGACATCGACGATAAATGATTGCTTCTTAATGGTCTTCATCAGCACCCCCTAATAATCGACTTCTCCGCCCGATCGGCTTACCCTAAACTGAATCCAGGTGAAGAATAGCATAATAGCGAATAGCAAAACGCTCATAGCGCTTGCCCTACCTATGTTGTGATCTCTTATTGCTGTGTTGTAAATGTTCAATGTAATGACGTTGATCGGTTCAGTAGGGGCTCCTGATTGGGTGAAAAGGTACTGCGTGCTGAACGTCTTGAGACATTGCAGCATCGACATTATCGACACTAAAACAGTTGTAGGTTTCAGCAAGGGGAGAGTAATGTGCCAGAAGTCTTTCCAGCCATTGGCACCGTCTATTTGAGCTGCTTCGTGCATACTCTGCGGAATACTTGCGAGCCCCGTTATATAAATGATTGTGAAGTAACCGATATATTTCCAGAAATAGACAAGTATTGTGGATAATCTTACCATACCTGCAGTTGCTAGCCACTTGTAGTCTTTCCCCACGGTTCCTAACAACGTGTTCATTGTTGTGTTGGCCAGACCCCTTGGATCGAAAATCAGCAACCAGATCGCTGCTGAGACCACAGAAGAGAGAACGGCCGGAGAGTAGAACGCCATTTGGAAGAATTTCTGAAATCTTCGCCTTGACATTATCAAAACTGCAAGAAGAAGACTGAATACAACAATGGGAATGAATGTGCCTAAAGTGAAAATGAATGTTGCTTTCACCGAGTTCCAGAAGTCTGGGGATTTCAGCAGGTACTCGTAATTTGAAAAACCGATAAATGTTGGTGGACGAAGATCAAGTAGTCTCTTTCTGAAGAGGCTCGTATAAAAAGCATTTATGATTGGGTAGAACGAAAAAACAGCAAAGAAAGCCAGCGATGGTAAAACAAAGAACCAGCCCCACCTTGCCTTTTTGTGCTCTATACCCCGATTGAAGATATGTCTCAAAGGTAAGGCTCACCCCTTTCGATATTAATATGCCCGCCTTTCGGCGGGCGAATTGTCTAGTATTGATCGTCCAAGACTTCTTGAACCTTTCTGCGAAGAGTGTTGAGTGCGTTTTGGGAACTTGTCCCGCTTAGCATAACGGATTCAACAGCTTCCTTAATCAACGACTGGATCTTCGCGGAGCTTTCGGAGAAGTAAACGACAGTTGACTTTTCAAGGTCTGAGATGAAGACATCTGAGTACGGATAGTTCTTGAAAGTCTCTGATTCGAGAAGTTCGTTTGTTGGAATTATTATCGCTACCTTTTCGAGGTATTCCTCTGCGTGGCTTAGCATGTATGATATGAACTTCCACGCCATTTCTTGGTTCTCCTTAGGTTTCTGGGAGTTAACCATGTAGTAATGTCCATAGTAGTGAGCCGGAACGTGATTCACAGCGTTTTCAAATTGTGGGAAGGGGACAACCATGAATTCGCCGCTTTCATAGAACTCAGGATTGTCTGCCTTTATTCTAGCTATCTGATAAAGCCCTGATGTACACATTCCAATGTCGTTGTTGTCCATATTGAAAAGACTTCTTGCGTTTTTATACGTGGGCGACCCGAGATTTCGCCCATTTGGGCCCCAGGCGGCCATATAATCGAGGAACTTGAGCCAAGCTTCATCGTTAATGATTGCAGTCTTCCCATCGTCGCTTACAAGTTTTCCTCCCATCTGTTCAACCAGAGGCATGAATGCAACGAGATAATACGGATATCTGAAGTCGAAACCTCGGCGGGTGATAATCTCACCCTCTCTTATCGTTAGTTTCTCGGAGACATCCATCATCTCTTCCCAAGTCTTAGGATAGTCGACCTCGGGGTCGAGACCAGCATCTCTGAAGACTTTCTTGTTCAGGAATATACACCAGTTGGTTATTTCGAGAGGCAGCCCGTATATCTCGCCCTCATATGTTACTGGAGCGAGAGTTCCAGGTAGATATGATGCTAAAAGACCTTCTTTATCTGTGTAACCAGCTGCTTCGTAATTTACTGGAGCTACTCTACCATTAACAATATAGGCGAACTCATCTTCTACTGACATATTGAAGATGTCTGGGCCCTGGTTGGCTGCGAACGCGGTCAGAATGAGTTCCTGGATTTTCGTCGAAGATTGGGTAACCCTTTTAATAACTACATTGGGGTACATCTCCTGAAATTCCCGGATGAAACGTTCTTCAAGTGGAGTTCTGTTCGGATCTTCATGAGTCCAGAACTCCAGAACGATTGTGTTGGCGATCAGTGCGGACATAGTCAGAAGAAAAGACAGGATTAGCACGAAAAGAAAACGCCTATTCATCGAAAAACACCTCCCCATAGAATTGGAGCAACTGCTCCTGATAAAATAATACAACTTTGATGCATAAATACGAAGCTTATTTTGACTGGATCTAGGCTATTAGGAATCCTTCTTGCAGAGAAAATGACCGGAGTGTGCCAAGAAGGTGAAGAAGGAAACTTCAAGCCATGCTTAAT
>NZ_DIMV01000077.1:0-17358 GCF_002425715.1 Mesotoga sp. UBA5557 | reverse complement strand
AGAGATCAATCAAGTATTTCCACAGCCGAAAAGGGGCGAGGGAACAGCAGGATGCCAGGAGATCGGGTGAATGATAAAGGGACCGCTGGGAAGAGCAAAGAGCCGCTGAGCGCTGAACGCTGGGTAGAGCAAGGACCGGCTGGCTTCGCCAGGAAGTGATGCTCGCTGGCGCGAGGAAGTGATGCCCGGAAAAGCATCCGGGGAAGTGATGCTGCTTCGCAGGAGGCGACAAAATAGCCAGTCAGGCTACGCCAGGCCAGTCTTTGGTTCGCAAAGGCCAGTCTCGCCTTCGGCGAGTCAAGTTCCGCTTCGTGGTGAAAGAGCCGCTGAAGGGGGCGTGAGCCCCCATTTTGAGCAGACAATCTCTGCCGTCTGAACGGCTCTGTGAATCGGTGAGGTGTAAACCTTCCGAATCGCTCTGGAACGCAGAAATGCAGATGCCTTTTCCGCCTGTCTCCTCCCCTGATCAGTCAGAGGATAACCATCGTTTCCATTCGCAAAATGGTTCTCAACATTCGATTGACTTTGTCCATGGCGCAAGAAATAGATCTCTGACATTTGTACCTCCAGGATTAGTACTAGAATTCAAGACGATAGCGAATGATTCGCAAGATGCAGTCCGGCCGAAAACTACTTTGATCTGTGGTTGCCAGTCCCTCGCCGCTGAAGAATCGCGGTTATTAACGAGTTACGACGCCTCACACTATGATGCATGAAGACAGTTTACGGAAGCCATCCTGTTGTGCAACTCAGTCGGTAACTTCTGGATAATTCACCCGGCTTGTCTCAGGCTTCAATCAATCTGCAAGATATTTCGTTGTGCCTCTTGATTAGTTCTGAGAGTTCGCCATCGACTATCCTGCCGTTCTGGACGCGGATCTTCCCGTCAATCATTACCAGGTCACTGTTGTGAGGGTCGCATAGAACGAGAGAAGCCACCGGATCGGATAACCCTCCGGCCATCGAGAGAGTGTCCAGTCTGAAAGCGGCCAAGTCGGCAGACTTTCCCGGCTCGATCGAACCGATGAAGTCGTCCATTCTCAAGACCTTAGCTCCGCCCAGCGTCGCGAATTCCAGAACATCCCTCGGCGAAAGGGCGTCGGCTCCCTTCAGGACTCTTTGAAGCATCAGGGCATTTCGTATCTCAAGAAGCATGTTTCCCGTATCGTTCGATGAGCTTCCGTCAACGGCAAGACTGATCCTGATTCCGGCTTCCTTCATCTCTTTCACACGGGCGATTCCCGATCCAAGTCTCATGTTTGAGGAAGGGCAGTGAGCCATGCCGCAGTCATGCTCGGCGAGCCTCTTGATGTCTTCATCGCTCAGCCATACGAGATGGGCGAACCAGCTTCGCTCGTTGAGCCAGCCTACTTTCTCCATGAAATCGACCGGTCTTAATCCCTTTTTCTCGATACAGAAATCGTCTTCGTCCCTGGTTTCGGCGAGATGTGTGTGAAGAAGCACGTCATACTGCCCGGCGAGTTCGGCCGTCCTGACCATCGACTCTTCGGTCACCGAGAAGGGAGAGCAGGGCGCCAGAGCTATCCGCAGCATCGAGTGTTTTTCTCTATCGTGATACTTCTCTATTAGTCTTGCGGAGTCCTCGATTATCTCTCTCTCGCTCTGGACGACCGAGTCGGGGGGTAAGCCTCCGTCTTTTCTGGAGAGAGACATCGAGCCTCTGGTGGGATGAAATCTCACGCCGGTACTGCGGGCCGCTTCTATTTCGCTGTCGATGAACTCTTTCCTTCCCGTTGGGTGAAGGTAAAGCATGTCGGTTGTCGTTGTCACGCCGGAGGCCATCATCTCGTAAATCGCCACTTTGCTACTGACATATATCGCTTCGTTGTCGAGATTTTTCCACCTCTCGTACAAAAAGACAAGCCAGTCGAACAGCTTGGCTGAGGCGACTTCCTTTACGCTGCGGAAAAGCGACTGATAGAAATGATGATGAGTGTTGACAAAGCCGGGAGTGATGATCCGTCCGGCCAGGTCGATCTCGACGTCGCCCGGAGGAGGAGTTCCCCTGCCGACATCGACTATTATTCCATCTTCGATGACGACATAAGCGTATTTCAGCTCTTCTCTCCTTTCATTCATTGTCACAAGATAGTCTATGTTCTTGAGTACTGTTTTCAAGCACTGCACCTCCGATTCAAAGAGATTCGTCTTCATTCTTGCCGTTCAGTCGTATTACCTTCTGAGCCATTTCAGAGAAGACGTCATCGTGAGTAACTATTATTGATTGATCGAGTTCGCCAAAGAGCTCTCTGAGAGAATGGGCAAGCAGCTCTTTCCTCTCCTTGTCGAGATTCGATGTCGGCTCGTCGAAGACGGCAAATCTCGCTCCGCTGAGGACCCCCGTCATTGCGGCTCTCAGACAAAGAGAGACCAACACTTGCTCCCCGCCTGAGAGATTAGAGAAACTTCTGACGCTGCCATCGCCGTATTCGGATGCATTGACGGAGACTTCGTAATCTTCGTTCCATCTTATTGACTCTTCGGTCCCGGATATTCGCTGATAGTCTAGGGTAGCCTTTCGCTCTATCGCATCACGAAATCCGGCGGTTATTCTCTCTCCGGTGAGATTGAGATTGTCTCTAATCATCTCTCCGAGTTTGATTTTTCTGGAAGTTTTTTCGCCGGCTCTCTTCTTGAGCTTCTTCTTTTCTTCCATCTCTGCGAAGTTCTTCAGATCTGCCCGCAGAGAAACTATGTCTCTGCCGATGGATATTGTTTCGTCTCGTTTGAGAGCATAACTTTCTTCGGCCTTTGTCTCATTTCTCTTCAGTTCTTCTAGACGGCCATAATCGAAGCTCTTCTCAAGAGCAATAATCTCTTTTCTGAGGCCGGTCACTCCGGCCGCCTTCTTTCTGCATCTTTCGAGCGAGGCCCGGCAGAGGCCTGAGTACTCCTCGAGATAGCCCGCAAGAGTCACATATTTGTTGAATCTTTCATAATCGTTTTTGTTAAGAACCATCGCTCTGCGAATCTCTTCAATCTCCGCTCTCAATCCGGGAAGCTTTCCAAGTTCCTCCGCAAATTCCTTAACAATGCTTGTCTGAGCATCGATTTCGCTCGACCGGGAAGCGAGTTCTTCCTCCGTCTTCTTCTTCAGTTCGTTGAGTGATTTGATCTTGCTCTTGACTTCTTCCAGACGCGAATCCCTTTCTTCAATCTGGTTCTTGAGCGTGGAAATGTGTTTCTTTTGAAGTTCGAGCTCTGTGGAGGCATTTCGAATATCTTTCTCTACACTCTCGCTCATCTCGTCAATCTCTCCGGACTTTCCTGAAATCGTCGAGAGCTGAAGAAGGAAGCTCTTCGCTCTCTCTTCAAGGTCAAGCTTCTCTTTTTCTAGATCAGCCTTTTCCTTAAGTTTCTTATCCGTCTCTTCTATCGCTTTGAGGGCAAGAGCCCTCTCTTCCGCCAGTTTGCCTAGCCTCGACGGGCTCTCCTTCACTTCTGCAATCTTTTTCGAGAGCTCTCTTTCACCGGAGGCTAGCTGGTTTATAAGACCTTCGATGTATCCTTCATAATCACTTCTATTTTCGATGTTCTTGCATTTCTCATCCAGGAGCGGACAGATGCCAACGGCGAGAGAGCCTCTGTATTCTTCAAGCGCCTTTCTCCGGGAAGCCTTGCTGACACAGGCCTCGTTCAGCTTTTCAAGGAGAAGGACTTCCTGTTTCGCCCTTTCTATACCGCTGTCGATTTTCGCCAGCCTTTCATTGAGTTCCTCAGCACCTTCCAGTTTTCCAAGGCTCCTTAAGAGATCTTCAAGAGCGGCCAGCCGTCGCTCAGGCTTCCTGTATTCTTCGAGGATCACCTTAAACGCCTCTTTTCTAGAAAGACACAGGTTGTAGGCTTCCCGCTTCTTGCCTGCCTCGCGTTCCGCCGCTTCCATCTCTCTTCTTAGCTCTTCTCGTTCCTTTTTCAGCTCCTCGAATTGCTTCTCGCTCTCTTCCAGTCTTTCCTCAGAATTCGAGAGCGCTCCGCTTGACCGGGCAACTTCCGTCTGCAGTTCAGCGATTCTCTTCTCAATGGCAGCCGAGCGCTCGCCAAGACCTTCCAGTCTTCTTTTTTCGGCGCTTAGAGCATTTTCTTTTTCCAGAAGTCTCTCATAGAGATCGTGGCCGTCCCTGCTTTTGTCAACGATTTCTCTGGCCTCGACCGCCCTCTCTCTTTGCTTCAGATTGGCTTTCAACGAAGCAGCTTCGTCCCTCAACGACTTCAGTTGCTGCTCAAACTGTCCTCTCTTCGAAGAGAGCTCTCTTCCGATTTCCTCGAGACGCAGTCTCTCTGCTTTGACTTTCTTGAGGGCATCTTCCAAAGACTTCAGTTCCTCTCTTGCCCTGGAGAGATCCTCCGAGAGAGTCTTCATCCTCTCTTCAACTTCTGCCTTTCTCTCCAGCTGCTGCTCCATGAACGCGATCCCTCTCTCAAGAGTTTCGTTCTCACTCCTCAGGTCGGTGAGATAACTGCGCATGAAATCCGTTGAGATCTTCCTGTAAAGGTCGACCTGGAAGACCCTGTTGAAATAGTCCCTTCTCGCAGCAGGACTGCCGAGAAACTGATCGGCGATTCTATTCTGAAAAGCTACTATCACGTTCTCGAATGTCTTCGAGATGTCTCCCTGAAGACCGCAGATAATTCTGATCTTCTCTATCACGTTTTCCTTCCCGCGGGCAATGAGAAGTTCCCCCTGATGCAGCTCGTGACTTGAACCGGTGCCGAAGACTTTCTCGACCCTGTACTCCAGACCGTCGTCGGCCAGAAAAGTCACGGTAATTTTCGATCTTCTCTCGTTCCACTTGATTGCGTCTTCCTGTTTGTCGCGCAGTCCTCCTCCGAAGAGAGCCAGTCCGATAGCTTCGATGATCGATGATTTCCCCGAGCCGTTTCTTCCAAGGATGAGGTTTATTCCCTTCTCGAAGGTTTCGGAATATCTGGAGTGGCTGCGGAAGTTCTCGAGATCTATCGAAGTAATCCTCAAGAGCCACCACCCACTATGGCTTCAAGAAGGGCATCGACGGATTCTTTGAACAGGTCATACCTTCCATCTTCCTGAGACTGCTTCATCTTTTCTATTGCGACCACAAGGTCCTCGCCTCTTGCTCCGAGCTCCTTCCACTCCCTGGAGCCGAGTATGACCTCTCGTTCGATGTCTCTCGCGCTCATCAGTCTGTAGTCGTCGAGAGTGATCTCTCTATCCGTTCTCCTGACTCTAACAAAGGCCTTAAGGGCTCCAGAAGACTCTATCTCCCTCTCCAGACGCACAGGATCTACGTAGAACTCTCCGCTTCCCGTTACCGTTACCAGTACTATGGCTCCTCCATGAATCTCATGTTCGTTGACAAATCCGTCAAGGTCGTCGCCCTCGCCGGGAAAAACGGAGAATTCCTGTCTTTCCCTCCTGCGAGAGTCGTGAAAATCGGCTGTTCCGCTCTCGGTATCGAATACGTAAAATCCCTTACTATCTCTCTCCCAGACGTCCCAGTATTCGAGAGATCCGGGCACGAAGAAGAACGGCTCTTCCAGAGGAAAAGCGAGTTGAGAATGCAGATGTCCGCCTCCGGCATAGGTCACCTTCGACCTGAGAATCTTCAAGACTTCGGGTGACACAAGGCCGGGAATGAAGTTGTCGTTCCCGGGCGCGGTGTGGATAAGTATTATATTGTCTTTGCCTTCAAGAAAAGAAGAAGCTTTGAGGATCATCTCCTCTGCCATGAAGCCGGGATAGCCAAGTCCGAACACCTTGAATCCTTCGATGCTGACGTTCGGAAAGACGATGTCCTTTTCGCCCTGAACCGGGCAGAGCAGCTCCAGATACTCTGTCTCATGGAGAAATCTCAGCCAGGACTCATTCGCGCTAAAGCTCTTGTCGTGGTTTCCCTCTATAGCCAGCACCCTGATACCGTTTTCTTTCAGTCTGGAGAGAATACTCTGCGTTCTGGCAAGAGTGTCGGGATTGATGTCTCTCTTGTCAAAGAGATCACCCGTTATGAAGAAGGCATTTGGCTTGTTCTGTACGGCCCAATCAACTACATAGTCAAAGGCTGAAAAATAATCTTCGTATCTTGCAGACGAATAGGGGCTGTTCGGGGAGCCGATCGGTCTTCTCCCCAGGTGAATATCGGAGCAGTGAAGGAATCTCAATTTGATGGACTCACTTTCTGAATTCCAGAGGCGTTGCGGCGCCGGAAGCATCTCTGGTGAGTTTCAGGTCACCGGTCCTGACGGCAAAGAGCTCCGTCGTGTTGCACACTGTTCCTGCGAACAGGTGGCCGCCAACTGCGCTTCTCGAAGGTCCGGCTAACGCAACGTGAAGATGCGGGAATGGAAAACCGCCCTTCGACGATACGTTTCCCGATATGTGAATGAGCTCATGAGGAACAGAGATCATCTCCTTTTCGTACTGCTTTTTGGAAACGTTGTACCAGCCGATCTCGAAATCTCTCAACATTCCTATTCCGCTGATAACAACAAGTGAATCCAGGTTGTTCTCCGTAAGTGTATGAACTAGAGTGTGAATGAAATCCTCGCCATCCTCGAAGCGAAAGAATAGTACTCTCTCACCTTTTCCAAAAATCATCTCATCACCACCTGTATTACAATTTTACTACATCTGCCGCACCCCCACATTTGCTAACAGTTACAGTCGGAAGACATCCAGCAAGGGCTTTGATGTGAGATTTTCTTCACCCTGGTCTGATGATAGAATTGAATTGCATTCACTTTCTCCTGGAGGTTTCGTTATGTCTGGTCAACTGTTCTTCTTCTTCGTTCTCATTTTCTGGGTCGGATTTGACATCTATCTTTTCTTCTTTCACAACAGAGAGATCAGTGGAAAACTCCAGGAGAAACGATCGAAGTACATTATGCTTGCTTTCGTTCTATCTGGCATGTTTGGAGCGGTGGCTGTCGACGGCAGCTCAAAGGAAGCGTTCATGATGCCGTTCCGTCCTCATAGATGGGTTGGGGTTGCATCGATGATCTTCGCGGTCGTGGTCCGTTTCCTCGTAGTCAGGCAGCTGGGCTCTTCCTTTGCAATCGATGTAGGGGCCCTTCCCGGTCAAGAGCTGAGAACGGATCGACTGTTCAGAGTAATCCGTCATCCTGCCTATGCCGCCGAGATAGCAGGCTTTCTGGGTCTTGCGGTCGTCTTCGATTACCCGCTCAGTTCGATCCTTGCTTTCATACTCCCGACGACAGGCATACTGTACAGAATCGTCGTGGAGGAAAGAAATCTCGAATACATCTTCGGAGATGCTTATAGGGATTACTGCAAGAAGACGTGGCGGCTAATTCCTTACGTGTTTTAATCGATTAGGAGGTGAAGGATTTGAAATCATACAGGAAGGAACTTTTCTTCAACACCGCGACCAGGCGAGAGATAATCAATATCACTCCAGATGTCGAAAGAGCGCTCAAAGAAAGCGGAATCCAGGAAGGACTTCTGCTCGTGAACGCAATGCACATAACTGCAAGTGTGTTCATCAACGACAATGAATCCGGGCTTCATAATGACTTCGAAAAATGGCTGGAAAGGCTTGCGCCCGAGAAACCTTACTCGCAGTATGAACACAACGGATTCGAGGACAATGCGGACGCCCACCTGAAGAGAACCGTTATGGGTAGGGAAGTTGTGGTAGCCGTTACTGAGGGAAGACTGGACTTTGGACCATGGGAGCAGATCTTCTACTATGAACTGGACGGTATGAGAAGAAAGCGAGTTCTGATAAAAATAATCGGCAATTAAGATTCGAATTGTAACGGTTTTCAGAGGCTTTGTCAGATATACCGGCCTAAACAGCTCCAGACAACCAGGGAGTCTCTTGTTTGCCTTTGCGACGGTCTTTCTAAGATGTTATGGTAATAATAACACTTATTATGTATGGAGGTGCTATCAATGAGCATTGGAGAAGCATCACTAAACTCCCGATCGGTCGTTTTTCTCGACGGGGGTTTGGTTGATGTTACGCCTTTTGCGAAGAGGGTTGGGATCAAACTGCCGGTAGTTATCACGGAGAATCTCTGGAATGAAATGGTTAAGACCGACGAGAATTCCAGGATGTACGGACAAAAAGAAGAGAAGCGGCTCGACAGCCTGCTTTCCACATTGAGCATGGAACTGCTTAAGGGAAGAGCGAAGGATCTCTCGTTCACTTTCCTGGTCTGCAAAGACCCGAAAACAACCAGTTGCAGGCTTCTGAAAGCCTGCTACAAGGAAAGAGATGACGGTAATCGGTTCATAAGGATTTCTGGTTACAACGAATCTAACTGACTCTGGAACAGGCACGAGCTTTTATTTACAATATCGACTTGTTCTGGAAAGAGTCGTTGAGCTATAATGAGCTAAACGAACGCGAGGTTTGCATATGAACAATAAGACTTACAGAGGAAAAAACAGAAAAGCTATGATGATGTACGGCAACGCCCTTGTTTCTTCGGGTGCTTAGCTGTACCTGAGAAAATAGAAGCAGGGCGTCTCAAAGGAGACGCCCTTTTTTTATATCAGGAGGGATTTGTATGAAGAAGTTTCTAGTGTTACTGGTTCTACTGGGAGTCGTATTTGCGTTCGGTACCACGAAGATCAGGATTGGCGCCACTCCAGTTCCCCACGCCGAGATTCTCGAGGTAATCAAGGCCGACCTAGCCGAGCTGGGCTATGAGCTGGAAATCGTTGTGTTCAATGACTATGTGCTTCCAAACATCGCCCTTTCCACAGGGGAACTCGACGCGAATTACTTCCAGCACGTACCCTATCTGGAGTCCTTCACTTCACAAAGAGGAATAAAAGGGCTGGTCTCAGCAAAGGCCATTCACGTCGAGCCAATGGGGTTCTTTCTCAAGAAACCTCTTTCAGAGCTCGCACCAGGTGATAAGATCGCTGTTCCGAACGATCCGACAAACGAGGGCCGAGCTCTCATTCTGCTTCACAACAACGGGCTTATTGAGCTCAAGGATCCTTCGAAGCTGGAATCCACAGTTCTGGACATCAAAGAGAACCCAAGGCAGTTGACCTTTGTTGAAATCGAGGCCGGGTTCATTCCAAGGGTCTACACAGACGACAAGACCGTCGCCGGTGCCGTCATTAACACCAATTACGCGCTTACCATCAACCTAAATGCAGTCAAAGACTCGGAGTTCATTGAAGGTGGTGAATCTCCGTACGCAAACATAATCACAATTCGAGAAACTGACAAAGGCGAAGCATGGCTCGAAGCTCTCATCAGTGTTTTGACGTCGGAGAAGGTAAGAGACTTCATAAACGAAAAGTATGATGGTGCGGTAGTACCCGTCTTCTGAGGTTTAGTGCTTTGATACTGAGCGTTGACAGACTTAACCTCTCTTTCGAAGACAAATCGGGAAGGAGAAAGATCCTCGATGATGTCAGCTTCTCTATCGAAGAGGGCGAGATTGTCGGAATCGTAGGGTTGTCGGGAGCAGGGAAAACCTCTCTGCTCCGTACCCTTAACCTACTCCAGCCGGTGGACAGCGGATCGATCATGTTCGACGGCCAAAACATAGTCGGGCTTAACGAAAGCAAAGTGAGGAGCATTAGAAAGAAGATAGGAGTGGTTTTCCAGAGCTACAACCTGTTTCGCTACAGAACCGTCTACCAGAACATCGCTTTTCCTCTGAAAATTCAGGGAATCGGAAGGGGCGAGATCAGGGAAAGAGTTATGAGTATCGTTTCGGAGCTCGGCCTGGATCACAGGCTGAGCGCCTACCCTTCGCAGCTCTCCGGCGGCGAACAGCAGAGAGCGGCGATCGCCCGCGCTCTCGTAATGGATCCAAAGCTGATTCTTCTAGACGAACCCACTTCCGCTCTCGACCCGAGGACTACGGGCAGACTTCTCGACCTCGTAGTGAATCTCAACGAAAGACGCAGTGTCACCTTCGCGGTCGTAACCCACGATATGGATGTCATTAAGAGAACCTGTGACAGAGTCGCGTATTTGCAGAATGGGAAGCTGCACTTCTTCGGACCTACGCACGAATTCTTCGTCAAGATCGAGAACAATGAAGTGAGTGACTTTGGAAGCCCTCTCGAGCTGGAAGCAAGCGTCCTTTCCGGGCAGAAGCGGCTCTTGAGAGTACTCTTCTGGGGCGAGCGTACCCACGAACCTGTTTTATGGGAGATAGCAAGGGAGTACGATATAATGATCAACATTCTGTACGGGAAGATCGAAGAGCTGAAGAACGGACCCTTCGGAACAATGATCATCGCGATTGATGGGCATAAACAGGATCTGTTCATAGAGAAACTTAGGGACTCCGTCTTCTTTCTCGAGGAGGTCCGCTGATGTTCTCACAAATACTTAAGGCGACGCTCGAAACTCTATACATGCTTCTTCTCTCCGGTTTCCTGGCAACTGTTTTCGGTATTCCGCTAGGCGTAGGTCTTTACCTCTGTTCAAGATCACGAAGGTTGAAGACCCTCTATGCGTTGCTCGATCTGCTGGTAAATATCTTCAGATCAATACCTTTCATTATTCTCGTGTTGCTTCTGATTCCCGTTACGAAAAACGTAATGGGAACGATAATCGGGCCGAATGCCGCGATCTTCAATCTTACTATTGCAGCTATACCTTTCATGGCGAGGCTTTCGGAGAATTCTTTCAATGCCGTGCCTTCGGGAATAATCGATTCGTCAAACTCTATGGGATTGAATAAGTGGCAGATGGTCACAAAGGTTCTCATACCGGAAACACTGCCCGATCAGATCGGCAATATAACCGTGCTTTTGATCAATCTCGTAACCTATACCGCCATAGCGGGTGCGGTCGGGGCCGGAGGTCTCGGTCAGCTGGCAATCAACTATGGCTACTACCGGTTCCAGTGGGACGTAGTTCTCTACGCAGTGATCGTTCTCGTGGCGATCAGTCAGCTTCTTCAGTTCACTGGAGGAAAACTGGCGAAGGGATTGCGAAAATAACTTTGGAAACAAGGTTTTTCGGAAGCGTCTCGGAATTGAATCATTTTGACTTTCGTCGTCGGAGCCAGAATGTTGTAAACTGGTACCGGGCAAAACAAGTTGATTGGAATACAGGTTTGCCCATAAGGGTGAAGCACTATGAAAAGACTGCCGGTCGACATCGATATGTTGGTCAATTTGATGGATATTGACCAGAGAGAGTACGACGCGATTTCGTATCTAGATACGGAGACGGGAAAGATCATCTTCTATCAAGAAGATTGTTTTCCGGATGAACTAGTAAACTGCGAGGTTGAAAGAGAAGAGATAACTGAAGACCTTCTGAAGTACTCCTGGATGAGAATCGAAGATTTGTACACTTATTATGACTTGTTTTGCGGCGATGAATCGGAAAGATTCGAGGATATACCGTGGATTACTCCAGGGGAAAAATTCGCACTGATCGAAGAGTTCATTTACACAAGAGTAGAAGAAAGCGTCAGGGATGAAGTCTATTACGAGATTTCGGGAAGAGGTGCATTCTCTAAGTTCCGCACATTTCTCGAACATCACGGAGAATACAAGGACGCATGGTTCAAATTCGAAAGTGAGAACTTGACAAGGATTGCTGTTGAGTGGCTCAACTCGATAGGAATCGATCCGATCGATACTTCTGAACAGTGATCTCGGTCTTCTCTTTGAAGTAAATCTCGCGGAGATTCGTCTGTATAAGAAAGACTGCCCGGGCCTTTTCTTTTGTCGGTTCACAGGAGGATCAGAGCGTGAAGAACACTGGAGTGTCGCTGGAAGAAGGTAGTTCAAAGCAGTTGACGTTTAGGAGCCTGGTAATAGGGGCGCTCGGGTCGATAATCATCACTACCAGTTCAATGTACGTCGCCTTGAGAATGGGGGCTCTTCCCTGGCCGACCATTTTTGTTGCAGTTATGTCCCTGGCAATACTCAAGGCCTTGGGCAGGACTAACCTGAACGAGATAAACGTTACGCACACTGCTATGTCCTCCGGAGCAATGGTGGCTGGCGGTCTGGCCTTTACAGTTCCGGGCATCTGGATTCTTGAGGCTTCCTCAGAGGTAAGTTTCCTGTCTCTCCTGGTCGTCACATTGTCAGGCACTATTCTGGGAGTTGTATTCACAGGACTGATTAGGCGTTATTTCATCGAGAAGGAGAAGCTGCCTTTTCCCATGGGTTTGGCTTCCTACGAGACAGTTGTTGCCGGTGACAAAGGGGGGAAGAAGGCAAAGTACCTCTTTTCCACCATGGGGGCCGCTGCCGTATTTGTCGCAGTAAGGGACGGGCTGGGATGGATTCCTTCTGCGTGGTCTTCGGTCCGGCTGTATTCAAGAAACATCTTCTTTGGAATGTGGATATCCCCTATGGCCGTTGGCATAGGTTACATAATCGGACCGCTCTTCACAGGAGTGTGGTTCCTTGGAGCTGTTCTAAGCTACTTCTTCTTGATCCCCGTTGGAGTTGCGGCCGGATGGTTTGCTGATGTCGGCTCTGCGACGGCTTTCAAAGATAGTCTCGGGATCGGACTGATGGTTGGCACCGGTGTTGGGATACTGCTCAAGGGAATCTTGCCGCGGGCAAGAGAGATCTACCTTCCCGTAAAGAGCAGCGGGAAGGGATCGCGAATGAAGACGCTTCGATGGATACCTCTGGTTTTTGCGGCCATCGCTCTCTTCCTCACAACTTTGACGGAAATGACTCTTGTCTCTTCTCTACTTACAATAGTTGGCGTATGGCTTACGACGGCCATGGCCGCCTCGATAACCGGGCAATCGGGCATCAATCCTATGGAGATATTCGGCATCATCATTCTCATTGCCGTGAAGTCAGTCGCCAGTCTCGGCACAATCGAAGCGTTCTTGGTGGCGGGAGTAGTGGCAGTTGCTTGCGGCCTCGCTGGCGATGTACTGAACGATTTCAAATCCGGTTACCTTTTGAAGACCAACCCCAGGGCTCAGATCGTCGCCGAGACGGTCGGCGGAGTAATTGGCGCAGTAGTCTCGGTAATCGTTCTCTTTATTATGTTCAGAGCCTATGGTACAATGGGCCCGGGAACGGAACTCCCCGCGCCACAAGCGTACGCCGTTTCCACCATGGTCGGTGGTCTCCCAAATACTCCGGCCTTTTTCTTCGGCTTGGTGATTGGGATCATAATCTATCTTATGAAACTACCGGGGATGACGCTTGGAATTGGCATGTACCTCCCTATGGAGATATCTACCGCCGCATTCGTTGGAGGCGTTATTAGCTTAATTGTCGGCAAGATCAAGCCAGAATCGAAGGAGACCGGCATGATAGTGTCGTCGGGACTTCTTGGAGGCGAAGGTATAACGGGAGTAGTTTTGGCAATAATCAGGGTTCTAACAGTTAGCTAATAGAATAGAGGAGTTGTTTTGAAACACATTCACGCAGTGGGCAGAGTCCCTTTCAATCGCGTTCACATTTCTCTCAAATGGTTATTGCTCGGCGCCGTTGTCGGGGTAGCGGCCTTCTTCATCGTCAATCTTTCAATGGAGAGGATCGAGTCACCTCACTTCTCTGCCCAGCTGTCCGCGGCTCGACTAATGGCCTCTTGCATAGCTGAACTTTCAGCTTTCCGGGAGTCGCTGGGCATAGAAATCGACCCATCTGTCGACCCTAATTTGACAGGGCTTATTGGACCGGAATTCACGGAGTTGACAACTACTCTAGGAAATCTGCAGGCGAAGAGAACCTCGACCAATCCGGACTTCGCGGCTCTCCTGGTGAAGTACTTCAAAGAACTCAATCTCAAGAGAGGCGATCCCGTAGCTATAGGAGCGAGCGGCTCTTTCCCCTCGCTTCTTCTAGCCACTCTCTGCGCCTGCGAAGTTTTGGAACTTGAACCCCTTGTGATCTATTCGATTGGCGCTTCAGAGCACGGCGCAACACACCCGGAGTTTACCTTCGTTACGATGCAGGAAAGACTTGTAGAGGTAGGGCTGCTTAAAGACAGCCTGATCGCAGTCTCTCTGGGCGGTAATTACGATACGGCAAGTGGAATGTTTTTCCCGAAAGCTCGTGAACTGATGACGGAGATTGCTTTATCCAGCGGAAAGACCTTTGTATATGAAGAGTCTCTTCAAGAAAGCATTGAAAAGAGACTTGAGCTCTATCTTGAGAAGTCGGCCGGACTGCCTTCTGTCTTCGTCAATATCGGGGGAGCAAGCACAAACTTCGGCAACAGCCATCTAGCTCTCAGCCTGGATAACGGTGTTTTGACTTCGTTCTCTTCGATCCCTAAAGGAGATGAAAGGGGACTGATTTTCGAGTTTGCGGAGCTCGGTGTGCCCGTGATTCATCTGCTGAACATCAGAGATCTCGCGATGGAGAATGGGATTCCGATCGACCCCGTTCCTCTTCCGGAGCCTGGAACCAGCGGAGTATATTTTGTCGATAGTTACTCGTTGCCTCTGACCTTGACCTTTCTATTCCTTATGATCCTCTGCGTTGTCGCGGGAAGGGTGATTAAGAAATGACAAACTGGCTGCTGGCTCTGGTCGCATTGTCTATCCTTCTGCTCTTTCTCGTCATTGAGAATATTCTCTCGAGAAAGAGAAGGAAGCGACTGAAAATTGCTGTTCAAGTGAACGGAACCAGAGGCAAGAGCGAGACAGTAAGACTGATTCACGCGGCCCTCAAAGCAAACGGCTTCAGCGTGCTGGGCAAGACGACGGGGACTGTTCCTCTATGGATAACCCCCGACGGGAGACATGTCGAAGTGGTGCGTCATGGTCCTGCAAACATACAGGAGCAATTCCTCGCCTTGAAGAAGTCGGAGAGGGACGGCTGCAACGCGTTGGTCGTGGAATGCATGGCTATTAAGCCCGAGATGCAGCTTTCAAGCATGAGAATCGTCGAAGCAGACATTACCGTCATCACGAACGCTTATCCGGATCATATCGAAGAGATTGGAGCCGACGAAATCGAGACGGCCAAAGTGCTTTCTCTATCTATTACTCCAGAAGGAATTTGCGTTTTGGGAAACGTTTCGTCTGACGCAATGGAATCTGTAGAAAAACACTGTTCTAGAATAAATTCTAGATTGGTTACTGTTATCCCGAAAGTGGAGGACACGGCCGGATTCAAATTCGAGCCAAATGAGGAAAACCTTTCTGTCGCACTGAAGGTTGTAGAACTACTCAATCTGGACAGGGAGAAGGCGCTTGAGGGAATGAGAGAGGCGCTGCCTGATGTGGGGACCTTCAGGTATCTGCATCTCGGCGACGGGATCAATGATACTGTTCTGGCAAATGCCTTCGCGGCCAATGACATTCGTTCCACTTCTCTGCTTCTGAAAAAGGCAAGACAGGATTTTCCCGAGAGACCGCTCGTCGGATTCTTCAACTCCAGAGACGACAGGCCGGACAGAGCTCTCGTCTTCGAAGCGATGATTAGAGACTTCGACAGGATAATAGTCAGAGGACCTGTTCCTCAACGAATATTGAAGAGCAAGAACGTGGAAAAGCTGAAAGATCCGAGCCGGCTGCATTCGCTTCTTGAAGGCCATGAGCTCGTTTTCGGATTCGGAAATATACGCGGCCTTGTACAGTGGCTGAGCGGGTTGGAGGAGATTCGATGAGTCCTGCATTGTTCTCAATCGGAATCGTCATAAGTACAATATTCTGGTGGGTAACGGGTTTGTCGGCCGGAGGGCTTGTCACGCCGGTCTACCTGTTCATCTTCATTGAACAGCCTTTGAGGCTGCTGTATACATGGGGTGTCGGTCTGGTCACATTCCTGATTCTAAATCTTCTCCAGAGGTATCTAATTCTCTACGGAAGAAAGAGGCTCGCAATAGGAATTCTTCTCGGAGTCGTGGTCAAGCTTTCCCTAGACACCTTTCTTATGCCTAATCTCCCGGTAGAGCTGTTCTCAACCGTGATTGGAACCATCGTTCCAGGGCTGATCGCGAATGACTTCTACAGACAAGGAGTAGTGAAGACCTCTCTTTCGCTTATCTTCGTCACAACGGTTGTCTGGTTGACAAACATACTGATAAAATCGATCATGGTTGTCTAGGAGTTACAGCTAGCCGAAGAGCACGAGTCTTAACACAAGATAAAGGTTGGAGATGCAGAGAGATATAATTGCCGAAGGGAACCCGATCTTCATGAAATCGAGGAAACTGTGCCTGTTTCCATACTCCTTGTTTACCATCTCAAAACACATCACATTTGCAAGATGACCGGTTACAGTTCCGTTTCCCCCGAGGTTTGCCCCAAGAGCAAGAGCAATCCATAGATCGTACTGAAGAGGGTAGTGAACGGAAAGCTGCGCCACGATAGGAATGAAGATCGTAACAACCGGAATGGCTCCAGTAACCATCGCTATCAATCCGCTTACCCAGAGAATAAGCATAGAGAGAACGGCCGGGTTGCTCGAAAGATTCAAAGCCAGTGCGGAAAGCTCTCCCGTTATTCCCGTGCTTTCAAGAGAGTGTGCAAGCGAGAAAAGTCCAATGAAGAAGAGAATCGCGTTCCAGTCCACTTCGGTAGCAACCGATTCGAAATCCTTTCCCGTATACAGAAGCAGAAATGAAGCTCCCAGCACTGCGAACAGCGACATTTCTATGTCAACGATACTGTGCATGATAAATCCGATGACCACAACTACCAGTGTTCCGAGGCTGACATACATCAATCTCTTATTGGTTATGACTCCATCGAGCCTTAATCCCTGAATCTCTTCCTTTTTTCCAGATATTGACGAGAGACCCTTCAGAATCTTGAATCTGGAGATCAACATCAGGGTGACATAGGTCAATAAGAGCGGAGCTAGCACAAGACCGCTGAAAGTCATGAAAGGAATCTTGGAGGCGTTACCAATAATGATGTTTGGAGGATCGCCTACCAGAGTCATACAGCCGCCGATGTTTGAAGCCAGAATCATCACCGCCGTGAACCCGAAGGGGTTGAATCCCGCAGTATCTGCAACGAAGAAGATTATCGGCATGAACATTATCATTGTAGTGACATTGTCCAGAACCATAGAGAAGAGAGCGATTAGCGCCGAAAAGAGCCCCGACAGCAGAAGGATGTTTCCCTTCGTTGCTCTGAGAGTACGGACCGCCACATATTGAAAGAACCCGGTAGATTTGAGCACGCCGACTATCACCATCATTCCTATGAGAAGGAATATGGCGTTGAAGTCGACAAACTCAGATATTGTCTCTATTCTCATTGTCTCGGAGACTTTGAGCACCACCAGCAACATACCTGCCGTAAAGGCAATCAGCACTCTCCGTCTTTTCGAAAGGACAATCAGAGTGAAAGTCAATATGAAATAGATTACAATGAATATTCTGTCCACAAGTCTCATTCTATCCCAAAATGCTTAACAAATGAAGAGGGCGATATGCATCACGAATAATCTACTTGAAAAGGGTA
>NZ_DIMV01000048.1:0-22703 GCF_002425715.1 Mesotoga sp. UBA5557 | reverse complement strand
GCTCAAAGATCCGCTGTACGCCTTAAGAGCAAGGACCCGCTGATCGCTCTGAAACATGGTTCGCCGTTGCCATACGGATCCGTCTGTGCAGAGCTGGAGTATTCTCCAAACGAGTCGCTGCACCACTCCCAAACATTGCCAGACATATCATAGATACTAGGCTCGTTGGGTTGGAGTAGTTCCAACATCGTGAGTATGCCCTTCAGAGTTTTCCCAATACCAGGCTACGTAATCTACATTGTCACTCCCGGAATACTTGTATCCCTTGCTCTTGTTCCCGCCTCTTGCAGCATACTCCCATTCAGCTTCAGTCGGCAGTCTGTATCCGACTACCTTTGACGGATCAGGCGTCACTTTTCCATCCTTATCCAGTAAGTTGCCGTCATTGTCATACGCCTTCGGAAGCTTCTCCTTCTCGCTAAGCCAGTTGCAGTAATCTATAGCATCGTTCCAGCTTACATTGATTACTGGTCTGGTTCCCCTTCCCCAGCCTTCGTCGCCGGGTTTGCTTCTTCCGGTAGCCTCACAGAAAGCATCGTACTCGTCGAAAGTCACTTCATACTTGCCTATTTGGAAGCTGTACGTAAGCGTGATCTCATGGGTTGGTTTTTCTTCACTATATCCATCTCCCGAGGTATCGCCCATCGTGAAACTGCCCTTCTGAGCCAGCACGAATTCTCCGCTTCTTGCAAGCGTAAGAACCGACAGAGACAAAACTCAGAGTGTAAAAAGCACCGTTCTCTTCATTCCCCACCTCCATGAGTGAGGCTCTGCACTCGAAGTAGCACGGCAAGACCAAGGTAACATGCAACATATAGTGCAATGCGCTCGTTTACTAATATAGCACCTTTACGTCCTATACAAAGTTAAACTCCGCCCAGTCAGTTCCCGACGATGAATGTTTCTGGCGATTGCACCTGATTATTTGCGGCAGCCTTCTATAATCATTCCTCCACTCAAGCTCTCGCAGAGGTATCATAAGGCGCGGCAGTGCTTTCGATGTCGGCGTCGCACTGTCGGCTAATGAAAGCATGTTCTTCAAATGACTATCTTTATCTAAATACAATATCCACTGTTATTTAAAGGTCAAAATCCAACATCCAGTTCGTGATCAAAAGGTAGACACGATTTATCGCGTCATTTCGCAAGATACTGTCTGCAAAGAAGAGCAGACTATCGTTTCCAGTACTGAGAAAGATGTTGCCCGGATGAGAATTATCTAGTCTGACCCTGTTTATTTGAGGATCCAGTCAGCTGACAAAGCGAGTGTTCTGATCAGTGAATCTCGTATGCTTCTTGATGAACTCGGTCAAGCTCTTATTCTTTGCTCCTGACCAACCACTAACAACGGCTTTGAAAATCGAGTCCCATTTTTGCGATCATTGAGCTCTAGAACAGGCCTCCAGCCCTTATGTTTATCGAGAAATCAACTCTTTTCCTTTTTCAAATCCCCGAAATGTCCTGAAACGATACTGAAGCAATTATCCGCAATAAAAGAGAGAGATGAAGATGATCGATCAATAAATATACTATATAGTATAATACTGTAAAGTATAACAAGTAGGTGATTATTGTGTTTGTTGGCAGAAAGAGGGAATTAGCCTATCTCGAGGAGAGATTCGAAAGGGGAAAACCGGAACTGCTTATTCTATACGGTAGAAGGAGAGTCGGAAAGACAGAACTCACTAAGGAATTCTTGAGGAAGAAGCGGGGGATCTATTACCTTGCGGAGAAACTCCCGGAGAATCTTCAGCTGAAGAAGCTCTCTGAGAAGGTTATTGAATTCTTCGACGAAGACATAATAGCCGGATTCTCCAACTGGGAGATGCTGTTCAAGTACCTTGCCTCCAAGCACGATCGATACATACTCGTGATAGATGAGTTTCCTTACCTTATAGAAAGAGAACCGGGCATTATCTCGTCTTTTCAAAAGGGCTGGGACGAATACTTGTCAAACTCGAATGTCTTTCTCATTCTAACGGGTTCGAGCGTCTCCGTAATGGAGAACAGTGTCTTGAGCTATAAGAGCCCTCTATACGGCAGGCGAACTGGACAGCTTCTTCTAAACCAGTTTCCCTTCAATGAAATCGGCGACTTCTTCGAGAAGAAATACAATTTCGATGACCTGCTCAAGATATGGGGCACTCTTGGTGGAGTACCGTTCTATCTTGAGCAGTTTGACAGCGATCTTGACTACTACGGAAATGTCATGGAGAAGATATACAACCAGAACGAGGTGTTGTTTGCCGAAGCCGAGTTTCTTCTGAATGAGGAGCTCAGAGAACCGAGAAACTACTTCGCCATTTTGAGGGCAATCTCGCTCGGAAAGAGAAAACTGGGCGAGATAATAAACGAAACCGGTATCGACAAAAGTAGCATCATGAAATATATCTCCATTCTAAATCTTCTTGGCATAGTCGAGAAAGAAGTACCAGTGGGTGAAGATCCGCTTAAAAGCAAGAAGGGACTATACAGAATAGCAGACAACTTCTTCAGATTCTACTTCCGTTATGTTTTCTATTACAAAGATCTCATACTCACCGATCAGAAGGAAAGACTGTTGAGCATCCTGAAAGATACCGAAAACCAGTTCTTCTCGATCACATATGAGGATTTCGCGCGCAGTGTTGTCATGTGGATTAGCGGAACGAATTACTTCGAAATCGGTCGCTGGTGGGATAGAAACGCTGAAATCGATCTGGTGGGCATGAACAGAGAAGAGAGACGAATATTATTGGGAGAAGTCAAGTGGAGTGAAAGGCCCGTCGGCACTGATATTCTTGCAGCATTGCGTGAAAGGGGAAATCTGCCGCGATGGGATGAATTCAAAGAGAAGGAGTACGCTATCTTCAGCAGATCTGGCTTCACCAAAGCTCTAGTTGACGAGGCTAAGTCCGATCGATCTCTCATTCTCCTTCACGGTGACCAAAGAGTAGTCTGAAGAACCTGTGATACGCAGACGCTTTTCGAAGAACCCGTCAGGCATAATCATCGTCGAGTGAAGAGCCGTCCTTGGTCCTTCATCCCAGATCATGGACCCGTCCTCCGATAAGATCAAAGACCAGATCCTGACCAAGAGCTCTTCAGGATGACCAATTGAGTTAGTTCATGCAACCTAACGTCCTGACCTAGAAAGGTTCTCCCTCCTGGCTAAGCCAGCCTTACGTCCCCGGATGGTTGGGGGTGAAATCCCCCTGGGCTACTCACCGATTTTGTCCAGTGCTCTCCAAAAGACAACGTTCATGTTTTCCCTCGTTGTAAAAGGCGAGAAAGCGTCACAGAGAGAAATCTTGAACAGATAATTACCTTATTATCGTATTTATCAGTTCATTTCTCCAATCTCCGAAATTCGTGCTGCCTTTGGCTGGCCAGGAAATGGGTTTGTCGGTGTTTTTTCTCGACTCATCCAGATGAGAATCGATGAATACATTAAGTACGGCCTCAGGAACCTTATACTGTATGTTCTCGTGTACGATACTCCCAGTTTCGATGTATTCCTTTATTCTCTTAATCACAGTTTTTGCACGATCGGATCTGACTTTCTCCTGTGAGCTACAGAAAACAAGGTTCACGGCTTTGACGAAACCATCAAAGTGTTCGGTGGCCAATCTTAGTTTCTCATTGTCTGTGATCACCTCTTCGAACATATTTATGTTTCTCGCATTGAAGGGATGTATGAACTTAACCTCAATGGCATACTGCACTTCTTTCTTATACGTCAAATCATCTTTATGCTTCCTTTCTATCGAAAGCGAGGCGTCTTTGTTTATCACATGCTTCAGAATCGTTTCGAGGTTAGCATCTTGTGGATTTTCGCCATCATGAAGTGTCTCGAATACAGAACAGATGAATTCTTTGTTTAGAACAACGAGATCGAAGTTGCCTCTATCACCGTATTTAGCTTCATTGTCGATCGATGTAATCGACACATCATTGCCATATCCCTCAAGAAGTTTGCGTTTTTCATATCTGAAATTTGTAGGATATTCTAGATGAACAAGGGAAACAGCTATCCCTTCTTCCCTGTGAACAAGCTCTATGCTGCCTCCCTCCATGATATCTTTGTGAAGAGAAGCATGGATGTCCGACTCTGTGAAGTAAAAGAAAGGATTCTCTCTGAATCTGTTTATCGTTTTCTTATGCCGTTATACACAAGCGTATCAGCACCAGTCATAATTCGATCCCTCCAGTTGTTTGGTTCCCGAAGATAACACACTCTCACGTGTTTTCAGCAGGTAGTTTGAGAATCGGTGATTTCAGGGGAAAATTCTATTTTGTGCGGCGCGATGCAGATTCATTTCAGTAGTAGGCCTGCTGTTTTCCGAAAGAAACAAATTCACTCCAGATATGATTCCTCCTTTCTATGAGCGCGTTCTGTCAAACAAGAATTGAGTAGTGTTTTTGTCATGTTGTATTTCCCCTTCACTAAGACCTTCGGGCCAGAAGAGGATATTCTTAAATACCAGACACAGTTAGGGATGTCCTGACTGTCTCATATATAGTCCTGCAGTTCATTCGGGGCCGTTCTGCAGATGCGGAAGCCTACGGCGTCGCCAGCAGAAGAGGGCTCCAGATAATCCCGATGTGTTACCCGGGCGAAAGTCTCGCTGAGACCTACGCTTCCGCCCCTCATGACCCGTTCGCAGTCGCCTTCCGCATTGTACGGGTTCACATTGGGGCTGTACCTGTAATAGTCTTCCTCGTACCAATCGGAGCACCACTCCCAGACGTTCCCAGACATATCATGGATTCCCAGTTCATTCGGGGCCTTACTCCCAACTTTATGTGTCTTGATTCCGGAGTTGTCGCAATACCAGGCGACCTCGTCCGCGTCTTCGCTCCCCGAGTATTTATGGCCTTCGCTCTTTCTTCCGCCCCTTGCCGCATACTCCCACTCTGCCTCAGTAGGCAGTCTGTATCCGCCAACCTTCGATACGTCGGTCGTTTGGTGCCCACTCGAGTCGAGCAAGTTGCCATCATCGTCATAAGCCTCCGGTAGGCCTGCACTTTTGCTGAGCCAGTTGCAGTACTCCACAGCGTCCCACCAAGTTACATTTATTACTGGGAAATTTCCTCTTCCACGGTTCTCGTCGGAAGGAGGGATCCTTCCCGTGGCTCCACAGAAGACATCGAATTCGGAAAACCTGACTTCGTATTTGCCTATCTGAAAGTCGTGTATGAATGTGACTTCGTGAACCGGTTTCTCGTCCATCAGCCCGTCGCCCCATGTGTCCCCCATTTTGAAGCTGCCTCTCTCGACGAGCACCAAGTCGGGGATCCGTCCGACTGGTATATCTGGCGACGCATCGTCCTGCCTTTCGTGTGTCTTTGAAAATGAATCGGCCTTTGCTTCGCGATATGACGCTCTGCAGATTCGAAAGCCCTCTCCATTGCGGATTTCGATCGGTGAAAGACTTCCTCTATGCGCTATCCTTGTCAGCTCGGCGGGCTTGAACCAGCAGCCGCCACGAATCGCCCGATCGAGCCCGCTAATGTTGTGAGGATTAGTCTGTTCGGAATCTGCATATGCGTTAAGACGGTCTGAGCACCACTCCCAAACGTTGCCGCTCATATCGTAAAGTCCAAGCTCATTTGGCATTTTCATTCCGACTTCGTGGGGAACGGGTTTTCGCTCGTCGGACACACTTTTGCGTTCTCCGGACCATGCCATTTCACTCAAATTGGTTGATGCGGCGCCGGAGTTTTCGTCGAACCAGGCAATGGAGTCCGGATCGTCGGAGCCGGAAAACTTGTGACCTCGGCTCTTTCTTCCGCCCCTTGCCGCATACTCCCATTCGGCCTCGCTCAGCAGCCCGTTCAGAAATTCTTCTTCAGATTTGTCCTGTTTGATGGATCACATGACTTTCGAGTCTGATTTCGAAGTCGCGAGTGTTTTCGAGGGTAACCGTCTCCGTATCTCCGCCCTTTAGATACAGAAGAGTCGCTGAAACGGGGTCGAGCGTGTTCTTCAATAGGTACAGGTAGAACTCCATCTGGAACCTGTGTCTGAGAAGCATTTCATCTCTCTTCTCGGCCAGCTTGAAGTCGACGATCTTCCAGCCTTCAGCCGTCTTGTAGAGTTTGTCGATTACGCCCGCCAGTATGAACTTTCCGAAGGCCCTTTCGAAGCGCACTTCGCTTCTACAAATCTCCGAGTTCTCGATTTCGCGAATTATGACGTGATTGCCAAGTCCCTTCAGTTGCTCGAGGATCTCCTTTGCCCTCTCGGGGGCCGCCGATCCTCTTGAAAGTTCAGGATCGTTAAGAATCTCATTCAGTCTCTTTCCCTTTGGTCTTCCAGCCGGGTTGCCGAGCTGTTCGAAGATCCTGTGAACGTAAAGCCCTTCTGCTGTTGAGGATCGCGAAGTCCTTTCGCTACTGTCGATCTCGAGAATCTCCTTCGGTTTTTCATCGAAGTCGAGCGTGGTGGGGGAGACGACTCTCCTGAATTTGAGATGATCGAAGAGCTTCATGTAATCTGCATCAGGGTCTTCCCACCTGGCATCTTCGCGCATTCTTTTCGAGCCTTCAGCAACTGGCGGGGCCTTCACAAATGTAACCAGGTTCTCGAGCTCTTCCTCAAGCTGTCCCGTTTCTTCGTTATAGAGACCAGCCGCTATCTGAGACAGCCAGCCGACCTTAGTTTCGTCTTTCTTCTTATTCAGCTCCTTCTCCATGGCCTCTTTGTCGACATTCATCACAAGAATTTCCCGGGGTCTTGTCAGGGCCACATAGAGGGTTCTCTTCTCTTCTTCGACCTGTTTTCTCAGATCTGCTCTGTAAAACATGTCGAGCCCCTCATTCGTCAGTTCCGTGTTGTAAAGAGTGAAGGTTTTCGTGGCAGTGTCGAAGAGCAATGAAGGGGTATCTTTCCTCGGATTCTCTGACATCTCGGCAACGATCACAACGGGAAATTCCAGCCCCTTTGCCTGGTGGACTGTCATTATCTTCACGCTGTCGCTCTTTTCGTTCTCCAGAGCCGCCTCACCCTCATCTGCCTCTTCGGAATACAATTTGATGTTCCTCGAAAACTCCCTCAAGCTTATCCCGAGAGAGTCGAGCTGCTTGGATATTTGAAGGAATTTGATCACGTTGGCCAGACACTGCTCGGGCATTGCAAGGAGCGTCATCTTCGGAAGGTAGTCCGTCTCTCCGACGAAGGAGTCGAGGATCTCTCCCGGCTTCAAAAGTCTCGCCAGGCGCGAATACCTTGTTATGATCGTGCGAAGATCGGAGAAGGATTCATCTTCGCTCCTCATAATGCAGTCATAGAAGTGGCTGTATTTCTCCTTGAGTCTAGCGGCAGCCTGCAGCGTGCCTCCCCATGCGGGAGAAAGGAAGAATGACAGAAAGGCCCTGTCGTCTGCGGGATTGCCGAGAAAACTCACGAATGCAATCAGCCCGGCTATCTCGGGCCTCTGGAAAAACTTTCTGGAGCCGACCGTATAGTAAGGAATCCCGTTTGATTCAAGCGCTTCCTGATACTGCTCGACGTTCTTGAACTTCCTGAGGAGTATGGCTATGTCCCCTGGCCGTATCTTGCGCGTTACAATAGCTTTTCCCTCTCTGAAATCTAGATCCTCATCCAGAAGCGAACGTATGTAGGCAGCTACGGGTCCTGCGTGGTCTTTATCTTTGCTTTCAAGTATTCTTACCCTCTTTTCTCTCTTGTCACCGTGAGGCTCCAGGGCCTCCACATCTTTGCCGTACTTCGATGCAAATGCCTCAAGCATTGGGTTGCTCATCACTTTCTTGAAGAATATGTTGTGGAACTTCACGATCTCCGGATGCGACCTGTACGATTTTCCCAGAGTGTCCGTAGCGTTGGCCTTTTCTTCGAATTGTTTTCTTGTAAGATTGAAGATCTCGACGTTGGCTCCCCTGAACCGGTATATCGACTGCTTGTCGTCCCCGACGAAAAGCACCTTCACATTCCCCGAAGCCGTCAACTTGCTGATTATTTCTGCCTGAAGCTCGTCCGTATCCTGAAACTCGTCTACGAGAATGTACTTGAACCTCTTGGAATAACCCTCTGCTATTTCGGTATTGTCGTTCAGCATCTTCCTCGTTTCTTCTAGCAACTGCTCGAAGTCGAGCTGGGCCTTCTTCAAAGTCAGTTCCTCGTATTCACTGTTGAGCTTTCTGAATGCTTCGTGGCAGACGGCTGTCGCTTTCGATATTTTCTCGGCGGTCTCTTCCTTATCTTTGTTATCATTGGGGCTGTAAAGATACATGTTGTGTCTCTGCTTGGAGAGGCACTCTTCAAGAATCTTGTGAGTTTTGTCCAGGCCGAAGATGTTTATCATTTCGTCAAGAGAATCCAGATTGTGCGAGAAGAACCTTCCCAGGGCCTGAAGTTCGAGTATCTTCTTTGTTCCGGTAATGATCGAGAATCCAGGATCTAGATCGGAATTCGTATTCAGAATGGACTCTCTGAGGATTCTCGCGCAGAAGGAGTGGATTGTCGAGATCCAGGCGTGCATGACCCTTGAATTGATCTCTTTCCATCTCACCCGCTCGCTTTCGCTGGCTGCTTCGTCTATCTGCTCCCGTATCGCTTTCGCAACTCTCTCCTTCATCTCAGCAGCGGCCTTTTCAGTGAAGGTAATCGCCAGGATGTTTTCGATACCCAGCTTTTCGTCGGAGCGAAGAATCTCTATGTATTCCTCCACCAGCCTGTAAGTCTTGCCAGTGCCTGCAGAAGCGGAGATGAATGTGTTCTTATCCATCGGTTGGCACACCCTTCTGTCTCCATTTCAGAAGATCGCAGATTTCCCTGAAGTCACAGAGGAAACAGCCTTTAGGTTCTTCATTTTTCCGTGTCTCGGCTGAAAACTCCCCTGACGCAATGCTATCGACCACTCCTTCGATTGCCTCGACCAATTCGGCATCTGTTATCCTCCCGCTTTCAGCCGGATCATATGTTAGGAAATTCAAGTTTTTGCGGAATCTCCAGACCCTCTCGCCGTCCTCATACTCCACGCCAAAGGGTTTGCTCTTGGTCTTGCCCTTAATCAGTCGGAATTCTCCACCATTTACATATCGGCCTTCATTCGAAAATGCTTGTTCAACGGCCATAGAGTATATGATAAGCTGTTCAGGAACAGCCGAACTCGAACTTGTGCCGCTCTTGTAATCTATTATGAATAGGTTCTCGTTCTCCAGCATATCTATCCTGTCAATAAAACCCCGAAAGCAGATCTTGTTGGTTAGATGAAGTGAAGAATCCTCTGAATCATCAAAGCCAAATGCGAATTCTGTATGAAGAACACGCTCACCCAATTCGCTGCTTCTTATCCTATCAAACTCTAGATAATCCTCAAGGTCTCTCAGCATCTGATCGAAGCGTCTCTTGAAAAGCGATTTGTTCACGCTGCCGGAATATCTCTTTAGGTGGTTCTCGAGGCTTTGATCTAGTGGGACCCCCCTTCCGAGGTGGTCGCTGAGAACGGCATGAAAAACGCTTCCCGCATCCATGTATGAAAGCTCGAGTATCTCCTCCGGAACAGGCTGTAACCCAAGCACATAGTTCAAGAAATACTTGAATTTGCACTTGCAGTAGGTCCCGATCGTAGAGAAGCTTATGCATTTCTTCGTCAGCTCCTCGACTGCCTTCACGCCGGGGACCTTGAAGGAAAAGTTGTCTGTAATCGAGCTCAGATTCTTCTCCAGAGTTGCGACCGTTTCCGAGTCTTTATGTCTCTCCCACTCATCGGGGGTCTCCTTGAATATACTGGCTATCGAAAGCCTGTAGTCGGCCTGGCTCATAGCCTCCGACGGCGAGGGCACGAGATCGGTGCGTTTCCCTTCCACACGGCCATACGGTCTGGGCTCGGATTTGCCGAATGCCCGAAGAATCGATCCTTCATAAGGAGACTTCATCAACACGTTCCCATCGACCGTGGAATTCGAGAAAGTAATGCAGAGCCTCTCTTGTGCGCCGCTTATCGCCAGAAAAAGACCCAGCTTCTGCCTGTTCTCCTGAATGCCCAGAATGTCCTTGGCTCTGGGCTCGGAGTACTGAGCGCCCGCATAAAGTGGATTGAGAGACAGAACCGGGTAATTGCCCTCGTTGAATCCCATGAAGTACTTGACCTTCTTCGAAGTGTATCGGGAGTCGATCAGTGAGAGGACTTCAACTCCACCGCCCATGTCGGACTCGCCCCGCAGAGCTTCTCCTTCCAGATACTTAATGAGAGACTTGTAGTATTTTTCCTGATCGTACTCGGTGATTTCCATAGCTTCGAGAATCCCGGCGTGTGAAGGAACGGCTCTTTCAACGAATTGATCCACGCAGGCAATGTTTTCAGATGCGAATGTCATTTCCTCGCTTCCCGAAAGCTCTCTCAATCCAAGCCTCTTTTCGCAGATTCTGAAGAAGTCTTCGTATTTCAAGACAGACATCGCCACATTTCTCTCTATACTCTTCAGAAGTGAAAAAACCCTTCTGACAGCGGGCTTTGCAATAACGTCTATGAACCGGATCTCATCTTTAATCTCCTGGATTTGGGACAGAGCAGAGAAGTCCTCATCGAGATCGTCGTTGGAGGTCAGACTCTCGGCCTTCGCACCGAGAAAACGTTTGTAGTTGTCGAGCTTCTCCAGCCAAACCTTTTTTGCACCCTCCGCAGTGGCGGCAGATGTATCGTACAGCAGACCGGCCGAAGCCGCCACCTTCTCGAAGAGGACCGCATCGATCGCTTTCTCGGGAGAACTATCACCGTTTCCGGCATCTATCATTTCGAGGATTCCCGAAGGTTCGAAAGAATCGGATACCACTTCAAGCGGAAGTAGAAGGGTCTGGACGCTCTTCGATTCTAGCAAGGAAACCGAATTCTTGCTCACTGCAGGGATCCCGAAATCGTTCAGCGATTTCTTCAATACCCTCCAGTAATCTTTATTGGGAATCACTATCTCGATCTCTTCCGGCTCCAGTCTTTCCTTCGCTATCGCTCTTTTCACTTCCCTGGCGACAAAGTCGACCTCTCCGTACAGATCGTTGCACTCGACAATTTCCGCGCTTTCACACCCGGCGTCGTTCAATTCTTCCCGATCCGAAAACAAGATCTCCTTTACTTTCGAAAGCGGTCCGCTTTCGCTTAGATCCACATCGATCGTCTCGAAGTCAGAGCCCTCGAAGAGATCGGAAACGGTCTGACTCTCCCTGAACAGATTCCTTCTATCACTGTCTTCAGGGCATGAGAGATAGACCTCGTCGAAACAACGCATAATATTGCTCATAAAAGCCCTGGTTGCCGGGCTGAAATCGTAGAAGCCGTCTATGAATAGGGTCTTTCCGAAATCGCTTTTTTCGAGAATTGCTTGCTCTGCGGCCAGTCTCAGTGCATCGTAGGAATCGAAAAGCTTCCTCTCTTCGAAGTGTTCTTGAAGCTCTCGGTAAACTTCCTTCAGAACCTTTGGAACGGCATCTTCCCTACCGAAAGCCATCTCGAAATTACCGAGATTCTCCTTCAAGACGACGATCGCCTCATGAAAGTAAGCCGTAGCCTTTTCTGACGGATAGTAATTCTTGATCTTTTCGAAGGCCTTCGCGATCTCTATTCGTTCGCCTCTTTCGGGAACAGCCGTGCGATCCGGAAACATCTCCCCCGCGATCTTCAGAGCCAGAGATCGATCCGTAAGGAACTGCCCGGCGGCAATTGACAGCCCTCTCTTCAACATGGCATCTTCTATAGTTCGCAGAAAGAATGAAGAGGGTCCGACAAAGAGAAACGAGAAGGGATCCGCGCTGTAGTTTTCCTGGAGTTTCTGCAGCAAGTAATCGCTTCTTCTTCTGCCTTCTTTTCCACAGACAAGAATACCTTTCAAGAACTGCCCCCCAAATAAAGATCTCAACTTTACTACCATTGTACAGTTTTCGATTACGTAAACAAAGCGTTTCTCACTCCTGATATAATTAAATAAAGTGGCTTGCCGTTACCTTTATAAACATCATTCGCCGATGCTATACACTCCAGAGAAACTCGCTTCGAAGAAAACATTCCAGACCTGGAGCAATGTTGTTGCCTTTGTCTTTCAGGCAGGCCTTACTTCCGACAATGGTTCCGGATTGAACTCCAGACGATCGTTCTCTACTCATATAGACCTACAATTCTCGATGCACGTACTAATAAGTCAGACTGACGCCGACGCGCATCCTGGACTTGAATACACTTCGGGCCAATGGTCTGGTTTCTTTCGGCCTTCTGGAGTTGCCGATTGCAGGAAAAGTGAATCGCAGGGGAAGACGTTCAGGAGAAGGGAGTGGAGTCAAGGTTAATAGAGTCATTGTAAGCGTTCCTGATCTGCACAACAAAAATAGAAGGAGGCCCGGCATGGATCTTGAAAGCTTTGCGAGAGATTACATTTATTTGCTGTTCAAATTGAGAGAGCAAGACCGAAGCCTTTCGGAAAGGGCTATCGAGTACTTCTGGACGAACATGCTGCTGAGAAAACAGTCTTTCCGCGACAATTTCGCAGATGTCTTCGAAGAGTTCGCTCTTTTCGGCAAGAGCGGAATTAAAAGGGCGGTGCTGATAGAGAAGGCGTTGAAAGAGATGATCAGCAGGTATCCGAGGTACAGATTCATCGAGTACGAGGGAAAATACGTATGGATCTTTAGAGAAGGTCCGGAACTGCTTCAAAAGGCATGCACTTACGCCGACTCGTTCGTGGATCGACTGGCGATGGTAGATATCTTCAACAAGAGTGGCTCTCTTTACGAGGCCTTGCTCTCGGTATCCATGGAATCCGATTTGCTGGAAGGAGATTCGGCAGCACCCCCGCAGGTAATCGATTCGATGGTCGAATTGCTGGATGTCCGTCATGGGATGAGCATCTACGATCCTGCAACCGGGTTCGGCAGGATCCTTTACGGCATCTTCAAGAACAACCCCCGAGAGGAGCTCGAATACGCGGGCCTCGAGACAGATCCGTATAAGCACAGGATCGGAAAGATCGCCTTGATTCTTCTCGGGCTGAACGCGGTGAATCTTAAGCAAGGAGATCCGCTAATCAGGCCGGAAGACTATTCGCTCCTGTCGAATTCACAATACGACAGGGTGATAATCGAACCGCCATCCAGCGAAAGGATTCTCTCTTATAGAATCAAGACCGGGTATTTGACAAGAGACAACCTGGAGGTATCCAAAGTTCCGGGAAGTCAGTGGAGCTACATTCGACGCGGCATCGAATGCCTCAAGCCAACCGGAAAAATGGTGAGCCTCATAGAGACTCGAGAACTGGGAAAGCCGGCGCAAGAGATAATCGACAACGACTGGCTGGAGGCAGTGATAGAGCTTCCGGTGGGCAGGGGCAATCTCCTTCGAAGAGAGACGAGCATTCTCGTAATAAACAAATCAAAGCCCGATCAGAGAAAGGGAAAAGTGCTGCTGGTGCCCGAATCGGAGAGACGGATCGACTGGTTCGATATACGGAACCCCATCGAATGGCCGTCGAAAATCACAAAGCAGTACAGAGAATGGCTATCGGAACCGAATCGAAGCGGTATAGTCTCGATTCAGACGATAGCGGCAAACGGGTACACGCTGAAACCGCGTGATTACGCGATATCTGCGGGTTTATCCGGGAGAAAGGATGTAAGCTATGAAGAGCTGATCAATGCCCCGATGATCGAACTCAAAGAGATTGGCGAGTTCATTGTCGGCAGAAGCCATGGATGGATCGATTACGACCGTGAGGACAGAATGATCTCGAAGACTCCGCTTCATGGCGATGAAATATCAGATAGTATCTATCTTCTGGACAGAGTGGCGACCGATGCGCAAGGCTTAATAGACTTGAGCCGCTCGACTAGGCATAGCGGGAGTTTGGTGGAAGTCGAAGAATCCAGTGCTCTGAGAAAGTCTGACATTGTAATCTGCGTTGAACCTGGATCCTGCGGAGTAGGCATTGTGGGAGATATCGCTGACGATCAGGTGGTGTTGCTTCCGGGAGACTGTATCGCGCTGAGAGTAAGGGAAGAGTACGATCCCTTTGAAGTGCTCAGGATTCTGCGAAGCGATTATGGGAAGTACTCTATCCATAAGGCAAAGATAGACATTTTCTTTAGCGGCGGGAGACTCACTGCACTGGAAGAGATTAGGATACCGGATATCGTCAGTAAGAAGTGAAGAATTGGTGGACACTCTAGTTGGAAGTTCCCGCTTACACTTGGGGTAGAGTCGATCGGCCCCACATCCACAGCTCCAGTACTGTGAGACTGTTCGAATTCCATGAGGGGACGCTCTCTCCAAGAAGAGAGACGAGTTATGCCGGTCATCCGCGCCAATTAAGCGAACATATCGTAATGAATATACGATAATTATAGATATAATGCCGTAACTTACTAGTCTTGACGTTGCTGTATAATTAACTTGTGTTGACTAGACAATCCGTACCGACAAGATGTGAATCTGTTCCGCTTCTTGATTACCGTTTAATCGAGATCTCCAATGGTGATCATACCCTATCGAAATCAAATACGTGTATAGAATGTAGAAAACACAGACATCATGTATTCTTGAGTCGACTTTCAGAGTCCAAATCCCACACGAACATCTCTGTTCGCCGTTCTATCGAACCGGTGCTGTTTTTCTTGTAGCTTATTGAGCATCGGATATTCCGAACAACAATTTCACTCAGCTCCGCAAAATATCTACCCATAAGACATTCTCTCGTTTCCGATCCAGTGACAATCCCATTGTGCGGTTGTAGTGAGGTCAGAAAATACAATCGCCCGGTAATCCGGGTAGCGATTTCGATCGCGAAAAAATCATAAGGAGGAGTGGTTAGTTTGATGACGGAAATACCGTCAATGGAAATGCCGGAATGGATCAGAAACCCCGGGGAGTTCGACATAAGGAATATTCTTCAGGACTCTCTCTGCTACCTGGCAAGCGGCCTTCACGGTCATTTTGTCAAATGCTACATGGGAAACGCTTACAGCTTCGTGTACATCGACTACTACATAAGCCGAGAAGACCTGCTGCAGGATATGGCCGAATACGGCTTCACAGGTTACAGGCCTATCTTGCATGAAACGATAGACCCGTACAGACTCCATCCCGGTGGATGGGACGCGCTGATTTGGTATTACCGCGACGACGATCCGCGGAGAGAGGGGAGGTTCGATCACTTCCGTGAAGACCGCGAGAGAGCTTACTTCGCAGGACATCGAGAGATTCTGAATACTTCGTGGAAGAAGGTTCTACCTGCCGAGGGAGACGGAAACCCTAATTCGTGGCGTGAAATTCAGAAAGAGCCGTTCGCCGAATGGTTCATCTTCGAGAGGACCGAGGAGTACGACGAAACACACAACCCGAAACGCTTTTCCTTCTTCTTTCTAAACACCGAGGCGGTTGCAACCTACCAGGCGCTTTACCTGGAAAACAGGATAGCTCCAAAATTCCTCGTAATCCCGCAATACGGCTTCGGGATGAACTGGACGGAGTTCGGCGTCAGAGAGAGCATACTCGGCAGGTCTATCTTCTATCCAGATCATCCCCTACCGGAGTACATCGTGGGCATGTCCGGTTTTACGAACCCCTGGCCCGAATACACGCACAGGGTAAAGAAGTACTTCAACGGGTTTAACTTCTGCGTCACTATCTGGAAATTCTCGGGAGACCCCGCAAGGCTCAACCCACCTGTCATTGAGCGGAGTGGGGTAAAGCAATTAATCAAGAATAAAGAAAATGTAGATATCAATCTGCCGGTCATTGAGCAGAGAGAGCCCGCCCTTCACAGGTCCCCGGAAAACGAACTCGTCTTTGTCGAGAAGGGCGAGTTCGAGATGAGCGAGGTATGGGAGGGAGAAAACGGAAAAGAGCGGAAGACCCTCTATGTGATACTTAGCTATGATTTCTATATCGGCCAGTACCCCGTCACGTGTCAGGAGTACTCGAGGTTCTGCAGGGAAACGGGCACAGAAGAATTCATAGATAGATACTTCCCGAATGTCAGAAAGCCGGCCGTGCGTGTGAACTGGTTCGAAGCCATCGCTTACTGCAACTGGTTGAGCGAAAAGGAAGGCCTGCCCCCGGCGTACGATGAATTGGGAAAACTGCTTGATTGCGACGGCTCATACACGACCGACTTAAGAAGAGTTGCCGGCTACAGGTTGCCGACCGAGGCAGAATGGGAATACGCGGCCAGGGGAGGCCAAAAGAGCAAAGGATACGTCTTCGCCGGGAGTAACGACGTCGATGAGGTCGCCTGGTATATCGGAAACTCATCCGACAGAACTCGAGAGGTCGGGTTGAAGAGCCCGAACGAACTCGGGCTTTACGATATGTCCGGCAACGTCTGGGAACTGTGCAGCGACAACAGCGACAGATACTCGGAGGGACTGGAGATAAACCCGTATGGGGAAACAGATCAATGGAAGGTTCTTCGTGGCGGAAGCGCAGTTGACCATCCTTTAACAGTGGCAGTTTCGTTCCGTAACATTGGTGTAGTAACTGAAGACTCGATGATCGGCTTCCGAATTGCGAAGACAGTGCCGGTCGACGAGGGTGAGCAATGATGGGCCTTCCAGGTAGCGTGCAGAACTTCATGTATCTTCTTTCCAAACTCGGTCAGCGGAACCGGCTGCTTTCGGAAAAGGCGATAGAGTATTTCTGGACCTCGATGCTGCTCAAGAGACTCTCGCAGAACGTCAAATTCAGTGACGTATTCTGGAGGTACGTTTTCTTCGGAAAGAGCGGACAGGAGAGGGCCGATCTCATGGAGAGCGCAATATCCGAACTCATCGTCGAGCATCCCGAATTTTCCTTCATGGACTTCAAGGGAGAAATGAGCGCGGCCTTCAAAGAAGACTCGCCGCTCTTCCACAGAACCTGTGCTTTTGCCGACGGCATGATTGACGAACTCTCAGTAAGGGACATAGATCTGTTGACAGATCCCCTGTATAGGGGCATGTTCACCATTGCGATCGATTCCAATCTTCTCTATTCGGACATGATAGTTCCGATGGAAATCCTCGAGATGATGGTCGATCTGCTCGAGATCGAACCAGGAATGACAGTTTACGACCCCGCTTTCGGTTATGGACGGGCCTTCTACACGATCTTCAAGAGAGAAGGCTTCGATTACACTTCCTTCGCCGGTCTTGAAATCGAACCGAGAAAATGGCGGCTCACAAAGATTATCCTTTCTCTTTTCGGGATCGACGTCTCTATGCTCGTAAGGGGTGATTCGCTCATGAAGCCGTCGAAAGAGACTCTCTATGTGGAAGAACGCTACGACAGGGTGATTATCGAGCCTCCTACAGGCGAGCGCATGGTTTTGCAGGAGCTGAAGACTGACTTCTTTCTCCGAAACATTCTAGATATCTCATCCGGTCTCATCAGCCAGTGGGATTTCATAACCCACGGAATGCGCTCGATGAAGGATGACGGGAAGCTCGTGACGCTGATCACGAGTGGAGCACTGAGAGAAGGAAACAAGGAAATCATAGACAACGACTGGCTTGAAGCCGTAGTACAACTACCCCTTGGAGCCGTTCACGGCGGAGACGACGACTGCTGCTTGATGGTCCTTAACAAGGCAAAGCCCACCAGAAGGAAAGGGCAGGTCTTCATGGCGGTGTCCAAGAGCGACGGCAGAGAGCCTTTCTGCTTCGAAGTGAGGGAGGAGAATCTCCCGCTGGATTCAGTGATGAGAAACTTCAAGGACTGGAAAGGCGAAAGTGGAGTTTGCGCGCTACTTCCTATAAGTACGATAAAGCAGAGCGGCTATTCTCTGGTTCCGGCCGATTACCCGATAATACCTGTAGAGATAGACCAGTTGCCCGAGGATTACGAGACGTTTCTCACTTCCCCGACAGTCGAACTGGGTTCCATCGGTGAGTTCTTTGAATCCAACCGTGTGCGTAATTCTTGGAGAGCCGACCTGCTTGAAGATAATGAAGCCGATGGAAAAAGGTACGACGGCAAGGTCTACAAATACCCTCGTCTGGAGGTCGATGACAACGGCATCGTACAGTTTAGTTCTCTCGAGGAGTATGAAGGAGATCTCGCAAAGGCGGCCGAAAAAGCGCTTCTACGAAAGAACGACATCATATTCAACAAAAGAAACGACATATCTACCGTGGGGCTGGTAGCCGACATCCCTTCAGACGCTTCGATACTGCCCTCAGGCAATCTCATAGTCTTCAGAGTCACCGGCGACTACGATCCTATAAAGGTCTTCGACATTCTCAGGGGCGACTACGGCCAGTTTCTAGTTAGAGAAGCCACAAAGCACCTTTTCATGGAGTTTCTGCCCCTGCGTATAATTCAGGCCCTGAGGCTCCCGGTCGAGGCAATCAGGGCACAAAGATCTGAAGAGACCGGATTTCCGTATAAAGACATTTCGAAAGGCGAAGGGAGTGATTCGGATGTTTGAAGAAGTGACGAAGGCCGAAATGCCCGACTGGATAAAGAACCCGGTGAAATTCGACATTCATGACGTACTGAAAGACTCCCTATACTATCCGGCCTGCGGCCACGACGGACACCCCGTCGAGTACTTTCTGGGAAATGTCTACAGCTTCGTATATGTAGACTACTCCATAAGCAGGGAGAACTTGCTCGAAGAAGTCGCCAACAATGGATTCAGGGGGTACAGAGTCCTCCGTCAGCTTTCATTGAGCGAAGGCCAGCTCGCGCCGAACGGCTGGAGGATCAGGGTCGCCCCGGACCGTGGGGAATTCCACCGCCCCGACCATTATTCGGATGTGTTCGAGAAGCCCTTCGCCGAATGGTTCATCTTCGAGAGGACCGAGGAGTACGGTGAAGACCATAATCCTTCCAGATTCTCGCTGCTGTTCATATGTGCGGACGGTGCCGCAGCTTATCAGGCGCTTTATCTAGAAAACAGAATGGCCCCTAAGATTCTGGCCATAATCCAGCCGGGGGAAGCCTTCGGCTGCAACTGGACAAACTTCACGAACAGAGGTCAGATACTCGCGCGGTCGGTCTTCTACAGGGACAACCCTCTTCCCGAATATGTCATAAACGGAGGAATAGGCCGCAGCGAGTTTTACAGAGCCCCCATCTGGCCGGAATACATGGAGTTTGTCAAGAGATTCAACATAGGTGCAAAGTACTTCAGGATATGGAAGAGATCTGTAGGTGCCGTAAGAGATCTGTAAGAGTCAGGTTGAGTTGCCAATGAAAGTGAAAAACACTTCAGAATGAAAAATCATGTATCTTAACAACAAATAGTAGAAACATTAGTAATTGAAGTAAGTAACTGGTTAATACACATAACCTTAATGATTTTCTTTTTCTACATCTCTTGTGATAGCATGTTGTTGGATGTCCTTTATGGTATTAGGTTTATTCAATGGTTGCTCCATTGAATGTTGTGGTAGTTTTTTGAAACAGCGGAAAACCGTTTCTCAACAGTTGATATAAACGCAACGTAAAAAACGGAGTCTGTCACGAAAAAGTGTGAAAGGCCGCCCTAATGCAAGACCTACTGACCGGTAAGGTGCGGGTAACCCCACTAATGGAGAACATGGAGGGCAAAGCATCATCACGATCAATATCACGATCAATATAATGAAGAAGGGAGGTCTTCCATGCCTGTAAGAGAGATCAAGAGCAAGAAAATTCTAGTGAAAGACATCTTTTCAACCATGTGGTTTCGCATACCCGAATACCAGCGGCCCTATATCTGGGGGAAAGATGAGATTAATGAATTGCTGGATGATATTACATTTGCTCAGAGAGAAAAACCAAATCAAGAGTATTTTCTTGGGTCCTTTGTGTTTCAGGCAAAACGCGCGGGGACAATGCCTGACCTACAATGTGATGAGAATGACCTGCTCGATGGTCAGCAGCGCATGACCACGCTTTTAATGATTTTTGCCTGTATTCGGGATGTGTGTGACGATGACGATGTACAAGAGACCTGTATCAGCTCGATCTTTCAAAGGGGTAATGCAATTAGAAGGATTCCTGAACGCACCAGGATAACCTTTGCTATCAGGGCCACGGTGCAGGAGTTTGTGGATACCTATGTCAAACAAGAGGGAGGCACTTTGAGAACGGACGAGTTAAGCGAAATTGCACAAACCAGAGAAGATCCTTCCTTAAGAAACATGGCGTCCGCTATTCTGGAGATAAAGAAGTACCTCAACGACAACAACGTTAACCTGATCGATTTTCTCACCTTTCTGTCGAATAATGTGCTTTTGATTTATGTAGCAACCGAAGATCTGGATGATGCCTTCCGCCTTTTTACCATTTTAAATGATCGCGGAGTTCCACTTCGGAACAGCGATATTCTGAAATCCCAGAATCTGGGTGCGCTTCAGACAGCTGCTGATAAAGAGAGATACGCAAAGCTGTGGGAAGAAACTGAGGGCGAATTAGGGGATGACTTTGATCGGTTCCTTAATTATATCCGAACCATACTGGTAAAAGAAAAAGCTAGGTTAAGCCTGCTGGATGAGTTTGAAAACAAGATTTACAACCCCAAAGAGAGAGACAAGACCACTGGTCAACCAAAACCGGCATTGCTCAAAAAGGGAAAAGAGACCTTTGAGTTGATTGAACGCTATCTGAAGGTCTTCAATACGCTGTTTGAAAACGATAACTACAACCACACGGGCAATACCTTTCGCTTCGATAATTTGTTGAAAGTGATGTTGAACGGCCTTCCTTCTACCGATTGGGTGCCGCCCCTGTTAAGGTATCATGAGAAATTTGGCTACACCCAGATCATGGCGTTTCTTGAGCTGCTGGATAACAAATTCAGCGCCGACTGGATTGTGCAATACACACCAACAATACGTATTGAAAACATGAACCAGTTAATCAGGATTATCGAAAACGCTGATACCGCTGATGAGATACTCGGCAATGCTGCCTTCGGTTTTGATGAAGTTTCATTTGTGCGGGCCATAGAATCGGCTGTATATGGCAGAAGCTTCACTCGCTACCTGCTGCTTAAGTTGGATTTTCTCTATCACGATGATAGCCATAAAATGAATATCGAAACGCTTTCTATAGAGCATATTCTGCCGCAGCACCCTGCTGGTAATAGCCAGTGGAAAAAGGACTTTACAGACGAACAGCGGAGAGAATGGACTGACAGGCTTGGAAACCTTGTTTTGATTTCAACCCGAAAGAATACCTCGCAGGGCAGGCTTGATTATATAGAGAAGAAAACTAGGTATTTTGAGAAGCGCATCAGCACCTGCCCAAACTCGCTTCGTGTCTTAAATGGTTTCAATACATGGACGCTCAGCGATTTGAAGCAAAATCATTCTGATGTATTAGGTGTATTAAAAAAACACTATGGGATTACGCCATGAAAACAAATGATGGTGCATAAAGGCTCGATGAGCGCAACTATGTGGAAAAACCACTACTCGATCAGCTTTCCGGTCTTGGCTGGGAGATTATCGACCTGACTGACGAGAGGCAGACCCCGGCACATACCTTCCGCGACAATTTCACTGAAGTGGTTATGCCTATGGTGCTTCGTGAGCAGCTCAAAGTGATCAATCCATGGCTAGAAGATGACCAGGTTGAAGAAGTCGCCAAGCAGTTGACGGCAAATTTTCCAGGAACGGGACTTATTGAGAACAATAAGTAGGGCTTCCTGAAAAACTGCTACCTTGTTCCAGTTAAAGAGGTCGTCATGTTCAAGAGAGTAGTAGTTGACTCACAATATGTGGATTTTGACGTAGAACACCCTCGAAATTGCTCCGAATTCCTCCGATTTCTCCCCAGAATAGCCATCGGAAAAATGAAAAAAATAAGCCCCTCAACCAGCGGGCAAGGTTCATTGCAATCATCGCAAAAGCGATCATGGTTTCGCTTGTTTCTTTCACCTTTCCCCGGATAAGCCCCAGTCCATATTTCCGCTTTCCTTCTCCAATCTTGCCTTCAACTGCGTTCCTCACTCTTGCATCTTGTATCATGATCTTTCTCTCTTCTTTCTGTATCTGTGTGTTCTTCCTTCCCAGTCTCGGACCAGTAATCCTTATCCCTCTTTCCTGGCAATAACGTATGTTCTCACGGTTACGATACAGTTTGTCAACCAGCACCACTTCAGGATAGTAACCATAAGTCTGGCGGTATCGTTCTACGCTTTCTTTCATGGTTGCTCCTTCATTGAAGTTCTCCCAGCTCAGCTTTTCAATTTGAGCAAGTCCGTTGACTACACTGATTGCTATCTTGGCTCCGAACTCCGTGGGGCTTTTCTTCTTCCCTCGCTTGATAGGGCGTATATGTGGTTGGCTGATGCTGACTATTCGATGATCGATTCTGCGAATCTTTGTCTGGTACATCGTGCTTTGCTGATTGTAAAGTGTTCGGATCGTTTCCAGTTCTTTTCGTTGTTTCTGGTTCAATGTGTCTTGTGATTGTTGTCTCAACATCTCTTCGATGATTTTCAGGTCTCTTTTGACATATCTCAGTTGTTTCCCTATGGCTTTTCGCATCTGTAAAGCTCGAGACTTCGGCTTTTTCGCCACAACCAGGTATTGCATGCGGGCTTTGTTTCTGTATGTTCGTGGCTTCTTTGGCTTGTCTTCTCGTTGATCTGCCTTGTAGAGGGTGTCGATGATTCTTTCAAGTTTTTCTCTCCCCTCATTCAACAGCCTCAGATCGGTGGGATATTGTATGTCACTGGGAGCACAGGTAGCATCCAGTAACAACGTCCCTTTGTTGGGACTGGGTTCATCGTTGTGTTGCTGCGTGTTT
>NZ_DIMV01000057.1:0-4572 GCF_002425715.1 Mesotoga sp. UBA5557 | reverse complement strand
GTCTACTACTATCTTCATCTATTTGCTTTTCTGCTTTCAGAGATCTCTCTCTCAATCTCCTCTGAAGAAAGACAATCAAGACCGTTTTTCAAAGACTGGAGTCGCATTCTTTCGACTGCGAGTTCAGCTTTTGCTCGTGAAATAGCCTTTATGAGAAATTGGAGATCCTCGTCTGCCCTAATCATTATTGCTTTAGGCTTCCCGTTAACCGTAACGATAACTTCCGATCCCTCATCAAGTGTTTTCCAGACCGCTGAGGGATTGCTTCTCAGGTCTCGAGTCGCTATGTACTTCATAAAACCACCTCCTGTACAAACATATTTTACATTGAGACCTACATAATTACCTACGCAATCGCAAGCACCAGTTCCGCTTCGCGGGCAAAAGGTCGGTGGAGAGTGGAGCTGAGACAAAGAGCATCGAGAGTTCGCTTCGCTCACGAGAAAGCGAGAGCGAAAATGTGGACTGACGGGCTCCTTGAGTCCCTATTTTCCACCCGGGTTTTAATGAAGGGGAGAAAGCCAACTTTCAGGGAAATCCATTTCGCTGTTTTTTGAGAAAAATGGAAACTCCTTTCCCTACAAAGCTCATTCGTACCAAGCAAGCAATCGAAAGGGAAGAGAAGATAGCAGATTTTGGGAAAATGTTCTGGAGAAGAGGATTATTTTCTCTTTATCAAACAGAGCATTATTTTTTCTTGAAAACACTTTCAAGTTCTAGATGTCCTTATTCTCTACCGTCTGACAACTGATATAAGCATTCTTCAATAGACTATTATCACGGTCTTCGTAGCTATTAGAAGCATATTAAGCTTTTACTAGGATTCACAACACTGGAAATTAAAAGCTCTTCTTCGAGCATCTGAAGGATTCTGTTTTTTGGCACACCCTTGCAGTTAGTGTGTAGATGAAAAAACCATCAAATAGGAGGGAGAAGTTATGAAGAACAGAAAAAGAGGATTTTCACTTGTTGAATTGTTGATAGTGCTTGCAGTAATCGCAGCATTGATCGCCACAATCACCCCCGTCGCACTGAATGCGATCAAAAAGGCCAAGGCAACTCAGGTAGCTCAGAACTTGAAGACACTCGCCAGTGCGCTTGAGAACGCGGCATATGTGAATGGAGCGAAATCGACAGTTGGTGTTTATGCTCCTGGTGCAACTTTACAAATAACTCAGGCTCAGCTAGCAAGAGATATCGATAACAAATCATATGCCATTATCTACAAATGGGACGGTGACAACTCCAAGTTCGTTGGCTATGTTGTGTTTGTCGGAGATGTTGATGTTAAATTGTTGACGGCTACTCTCTCCAATGCTAGCCAAGACACTTGGGCGGAGTTTAAAAGCGAAGCTGAAGCAAAAACGAATGATTGGGCTGCAGTGGGTGATGTTGAAACTGATTACCCGTTCGGGTTTATTACTGACGATTTCTTTTCTGCTGCAACAGGCGATAATGCACTCATAAGTTGGTACAATTTCGAATTCACAGTCTATTGATGTTAGCAGATTCTTAAAGCCCTCTTCGGAGGGCTTTCTTATTTGTCCACTAACCCTGTGGCAACAACGACCAGCATTAAGCAGTTCTTCTCAATTCCTCACGCATTGATTTCACAAAAAAACTGCCTTCGCCTTTTTCTCTCTCTATGCAGAGCTAAAGTTGCACTTCGCAGTTTCCTATTGCTCGATTTCCAATAAACCAAATTCTCTATATCCCTCAACCTATAACGTTTCTCAATCTACACTAAGCCTATTCCCGAAACCTGTTGAACCTCTCCAAACGATCCAAAATCCAACCTTCGTCTTTATCCTCACTCTCGATCCACAAACGCAAACTCATTTCTCCTGAGCTCCTCCAAAGCGGGAGACCACAACGCCCTAGCTTTCAAAACATAAGTCTCCGCTTCGGCACCTTTTTCTTCCAGAGATCTCCCCCACCGAGCAGAGAAGCGACCCTATCGTATCTCTGGACACAGCCGCTGAAATCGTGCGTGAGGTAACTCCAGCGATACTGCAGCCGCCCCGGAGAATTATCGTATATTCGACCTCCAGTCCAAAGAGATAAGACGGCTCGACTATCTCTTCGACGCCGTGCATAAGAGTATTGGGCCTCAACCCACAACCAATAAAGAGAACCAGACCGTCTCTTTCAACGAGCTTTATAAATGACGAATAAAGGCCGAGAGGAGTGCGATCCATATGATGATCTGCCGTAAGCTCATCTGCCAGAGGGCCCATAGCGCAGACAGAATGCGTAGGATGAACGCTTCTCACGACCCCGTGACTTCTTCTGAAAGCTTCCGAGATCGCGCCCACATTCGACGGCATCTTCTCATGATCGAAAATCGGGCTGGTCCGGGTAACAGATCCGTATGATAGCACGAGCATCATAACAGTAATCCCTCTTTTGAAAGACTCTTCAAAGCCTCGACCACAGACTCTGCCCCGCCCTGCACAAAACCCATCAACGAAAGCGAAGAGTGGATAAGGACTAACTTCGAATCGCCTATCAAATGGACAATCAAACCCTCAATCTTCCCCTGCTCATCAAAGATCTCTTCTATCTTCTTAACGCCCTTAAGAGCCGTGGTGGGTTGTGCGTTGTGGGCTGTCGGTAAGAGCCGAGAAAGAACATCGAGAGTTCGCTTCGCTCACGCGAAGGACGAGAAGCGAAAATAGGGATAGACGGGCTCCTGACGTCTGTACCGTTTTTCGCGTCCTCTCGCCCTCTCTTTCTCTCTCTCTTCCTCTCTCCTCTTCCCGCTCTTCACAAGGACGGGTCCACGCTCCTAGACGAAGGACCAAGGACGGCTCTTCGCTCTTCAACTAAATCAATGCAATTCATGATACAATTTTCATGAACATCTGCATATACGTAATGTTGCAGGTGTTCGTTGAAAGTGTTGTTGAAGAGGTGAGATTATTGAACTCAACAAGGCACCAACTGCCTCAGAAGAAGATTATTAGAATAGATGAACTCAAAGATATGGGATATAGCTTCTATGGAATCAAGAAGCTTATCGAGGAGAATATCCTCAAGAAACTGACGCGCAAAAGCTATGAAAATCTAATGTACGAGGGTGATGAATCGGACTTTTACTATGTTAATGCTTATGTGCCAAGGGGCGTGATCTGCCTGATTAGCTCGGCAATCTACTGGCAGCTTACCACAGAGCGTTCCACAGCAATAGACGTGGCGATTCCGAGGAGCGACAGGATTTATACGATGCCAGAGTGGCCTCGGATTCAACTTTACTATTACAACGACATACGATACAAAACCGGAATCGTGACTATTGACGAAGACTCGAATGAGTTCTCCATTTATGACTCGGAAAAGACTGTAATCGACATTCTGCATTATCGGGAAAGACTCGGCATTGAAATCGCAAAGGAAGTGCTTGTCAACTATCTCGCAAAAAAGGATCGAAACCTGAACAAACTATACAGATATGCCAAGGAACTCGGCAATTCAAAGACACTGAGAACCTATCTGGAGGTACTGCTATGAACAAGGCAGCATCTGTAAAAGCCCGGCTGAGAAATCTGGCCGAGAAGCAAGGCCGAAGTTATCAGGATCTACTGCAAATCTATGCGCTTGAACGAGCCATCTACAGATTATCCCTGTCTCCACACAAAGACCAATTTACATTGAAAGGTGGGATCTTTCTTTATGCGCTATTTGAAGGGCGGTTTCCGCGCTCAACAACCGACATAGATCTGCTGGGGCAAAGGATCAGCAACGAAAAGGAATCTCTCGAGAAGGCTTTTTATGATATCTTCTCGATAAATACCGACGATGGGATGCGTTTTGATCTGGAAAGTATGAACCTACGTACCATTGCAGATGCAAAAAAATACCCCGGTACTCGGGTAACCATTACGGCCTACATGGAGCGAACAAGACTATCCGTAACCGTCGATGTCGGATTTGGTGATTGCATAACACCCGAGAGGGTTCAGATGGAATTCCCGGTTCTGCTGAATGATCCGCAGCCGGTTGTCTTCGCATACTAAAAAGAATCGGTTATCGCGGAAAAACTGGAAGCGATGGCTTCTCTGGGTTTCCTGACAAGCCGATACAAAGACTTCTACGACATCTTTTTGCTGTCCAGATTCTTTCCTTTCACTGGTACAACACTGCAGGCCGCAATTAGGGAAACATTTAGAAATCGGGGCACACATATAAGAGACATCGTCGCATTCGAGAACCAATTCATTTCCGATTCACTCCATAAGAGAAGATGGACAGCCTTCGCTAAAAAGAAAAACACCACGTTTGATACATCTCTTGAGGAAGTTATAGGCCAAATCAAGAACTTCCTTGTACCTGTACTTGAAGCTCTGCAAAGAGACGAGATCTTCGCCTCGCAATGGGAGCCTGATGACCTAAGCTGGAAATGACCACTGTATTTGTAGAGTTTGTAAGAGCCGGGAAAGAACAGCGAGAGTTCGCTTCGCTCACGAGAAGGCGGGAAAAAATCCCTCACTGCTGAAATAAGACGCAATGCCCCCTTCGGCGGGACGCAAGGCGCCGAAGAGCATCGGCGGACGCAAGGCTGGCTTCGCCAGG
>NZ_DIMV01000083.1:0-4290 GCF_002425715.1 Mesotoga sp. UBA5557 | reverse complement strand
GACCGTTGACGGACAACGTTGTTTTGAGCAGCGACCAGCGGGTTCATCGCTTTGAAGTGCACAGCGGCTCTTTCGGAGAACGGTGAACCGTTAACGGTTAACTTGGTTTTATGAAACTTGCAACTCAGAACTTGTAACTTGGAACTGATTCTTTCCGGAGAACGGCGAACCGTTCAACGGTCAACCAGGTTCTCTTGCTCTTTCCTACCACGAACCCGCAACCCCCAACCCCGTTCTTATGCTTTCTCTTACAACTCAGAACTTGTAACTTGGAACTGTACTACACACACACCCTAACGGCAGGAAGGCCGTAAACGCTTTCCTGCCACTATAATCATGTATGTTTCGTTTTTACTCGACTACTATGTTAATCGCAAAGGTCTGTATTGGATGGACGCTTTCCCAGGGGCGCCTGAGGGAGAATATCACAACTGTCTCGCCGGGTTGCTGGGCTTCGAATACCCACTGGACATTATAAGGAGCTCCCACAAGTTGGGAATCGTCAAAGAACTTTCTTTCGAAGATCGAGCCCTCGTAGATCAGCGAAACGACGTTTGGATTGGTTATCTTTACGTCCCAGATATAACCTGTGGAGCCGTTCTCCTGGAGTTCCATGGTAGCTATTTCGCCTACGGAGAGGGTGTTCATGGAGGTTCGAAGACCCTTGACATCAAGATGGGAGGAATTCCAGAGCAGCGATGTCACGAGCATGTTCGGCACGAATTCTCTGATTGTTTCTTCGAAGGTTCCGTCGCGCTTCATTTCGTCGAGAGTCTTCTGGAAGCTCAGAATCATACCGAAGTTCGTTCCCTTCGAAGCTGCGATGTAGAAGTAGTTTGTTTGAAGCTCAATAAGTGCTTCCAGGTCGTCCATGCTGTAGCCTGCATTCTTGACGAGCTCGCCGACAGTGAGGTCGGTGAAGACTGCCAGATCTGTTTCGCCTTCGAAAAGCTGTACGACGGTGTCGAGAGGATCGAGAGAGCTCACGAGGTTCTCGAAGCCCATCTCCTTCAGGAGCTGTTCAGTCCACCAGTTCGTCGTAGTGCCTATGGCCGCGACAGTCTTTGCGGACTCGAGGTCTGTAACTGGGGCGACTGTGTCTTTGCGGGCGTAGAGGTAGGCGGTGTTCTTTCCCACCGGTCCGATCCACTCGAAGTTATCCCTTCGTTGCTCGGTCTGGTCCATGCTGAAGAGGAAGACGTTCGGCAGATTCGAGGCCAGTTCATAGCCTATTGACCATGGGACGATCAGGATCTCGCCAGACATATCGTTTCTACGGAGGATCTCCTTTACCATTTCGGTTACGAAGCCCGTCGGTTCTCCATTTTCACCTTTGAAGGTAACGGGCGGGTACTCCTCGGTCAGGAAGGTGTAGGTGCCGGGAACGGGCTGCCCGGGGAACCATTGGCCGTAGAGTTCGGAGAAGGAGCCGGATGCCTTGAGACCGTCGAGAGCCTTCTGGAATGCGCTCACGATTTCGGAGGGGACGTCCTTCGAGAAACCGAGGTATGTCATGTCCAAGTCGATCGCGACTGTTGGCACGAGAAGATTAGAGGCCTGTTCTTTCTGGAGTAGCTGTCGTAGAACTGCCGAGTTGAAGGGCGCGAGGTCGATTTCCCCGACAAATAGGGCATCGAGCAATGACTCCTCGTCTTCAAAAATGATTAGGTTGTCGAATCCCTGCTCCTCTAAGAGTTTGTGGGAGTAGTATTCTCTAACCACGCCCACCGAGTTTGCGTTTCTGACGTCCTCCAGCGATTTGAATTCACTTGAGAGCTCTTCTCTTGTGTAGAGGTAAGTGTTCGTTATGACAACGGGGCCTACCCACTGATAAAGAGCTTTTCTCTGGGTCGTGAAGACAAGAGAGGGAATGCAGTATCTCCCTTCGCCCTGTAACATTTCGAGGGCTTCGTCGAATTTAACGGGTCTCATCTCGACGTCGATGCCCGTTTCGCTTTCCAGTGATTCGATCAGATCGACGAGGAAGCCCTTCAGATGGCCTTCATCCAGGTAACTGAAGGGATCGTAATCGGGATTTACAAGGAAGGTAATGGGCTGGGCCAGGCCCACAGCCGATAGAAAAAGAACAAGGATAATGGAAAAGACGGCTTTCTTGGAAATATAAGATTTCACTTTTCTGCACCTCCAACTGAGTGTGTTATGATTCCTATTCTAGACGAAATCTCACGTTTCACAAGCAACAATTATTACTGGCGAAGCTTATTGGCAAGTGGTCGTCTCACTCGGGCAGCTTTTGGAAGCAGCTTCTTTTCAGGATGTTCGTCAGAGTATTCCGGAAATTTGTAAAAGGGGATTTTGAAGTGAGTTTTGAAGTGATATAAGATATATGCAATAAACATATATAATGAAAAAAGGAGATGTTTAAATTGCCTTGGGTAAGAGAAGATATGTGCACCGGATGCGGACTGTGTATCAAAGCCTGTCCGGTGGAAGGAGCAATCGTAATGAAGGCGGGCAAGGCGTACATAAACAACGCGCTTTGCACCAGATGCGGGGATTGTTTCAGTGCCTGTCCGGTGAATGCAATAAGGTCAAACTCTGAAAATCCCTCTCTTAGAGCCGGTGGAGGAGGATACGGCATCGGCCGTGGAACCGGTTCTGGACAGGGAAGAGGACTGGGACGAGGTATGGGGGGAGGCAGACGCGGAGGAGGACAGGGAAAGGGCATGGGAGGACAGGGAGGAAGATAGCCAAACAATATCGTTAGGGATGTGATTCGTTTGAGTCATGTATACGGAGTGGTGCCTTCAAGAAGACTTGGCAGATCGCTTGGGATTTGCACGATACCGTTCAAGACATGCAATTACTCGTGTATTTACTGCCAGCTAGGAAGAACGACGAATATGACCAATACCAGGCAGACCTTCTGTCCGCCTGAGGAGATTCTATCCGAGGCAAGAAGGTTTATAGAGGCTCACGGTGAAGAGTCGTTCGACGTTGTGACGGTTGTCGGAGAAGGTGAACCGACTCTGTACAAGCCCTTGGATTCCATAGTGAATGGACTAAGAGAACTGACAGATAAGCCGCTTGTGCTAATCACAAATGGCTCTCTTTTATTTGAGAGATCATTAAGAGAAGAGATAATGGATTTCGACATTGTGATGCCGACCTTCGATGCCATTGACGAGGAGAGCTTCAGAAAAATAAACAGACCCTTTGGAAAGCTAAGGTACAAAAGAGTATACAATGGTTTGCTGGAGTTTTCGAAGGAATTCAAGGGTGAAATCTGGCTGGAAGTAATGCTCGTAAAGGATTACAACGACAGTGACAAATCTCTTGGAGAGCTGAAGAATAGGATCGAACTGCTGGCCCCGGCAAGAGTGTACATAAATGTTCCTGCTAGGCCACCGGCAGAAGAAAATGTAGAAATACCTGAAGAAGAGACGCTTAGATATGCCCGCTCCCTTCTGAAGGCGGAGAGTATCGAGAACCTCCCGGTCAGCAGCTTCACTACCTCTGAGAAAAAAGCGCTGGATGCAGTGATCGAGATCATCAAGCGCCATCCGATGTCGGAGAAAGACATAAAGAGTTTTGTGGAGGCGGAGTTCAATGAGGAATCGGTCGGAGATCTTCTGAAGAGACTTAGCAAGAATCCGAACGTCGAGAAGAACTCCTATCGCGGGAAGGATTTTTACAGATACATCCTTGCAGGAAGACGATCAGGAGGATGAGAGATGGGAAAGTTAATCGCAATCGGGACCAACGACGGCTTCAAATTGAACGACGACCACTTCGGGCAGTCAAGGTACTACGACATTTATGAGCTTGACGAAGGCAAATGCGCCGTCAAGCTGGAAGCAAGGCCTAATCCTTATTTCGAGAATCATAAGCATGCGGAACTCGACGAGATCCTCCAGGTTATCGGTGACTGCCCTGTATGGATCGGGGCAGCAATGGGCCAGGGATCGCTGAAAAAGCTCGCCGAGATGGACTACGAGCCGGTGATTCTGGAGCCGATGACAATTGAAGAGGCATTGAAGGCCTATCTCAAAGAATAACGTTGATGGCTTCGTCACGGCCAGTCGAGCTTTTAAACGAAGACGGCTCTAAACAGCGTACAGCGGGTTCACCGTTTTTAAGCGTGCAGCGGATCTTCAGGGCGAGATCCCGTGCAGGTGCATCACGGGATGACCCTGAGGTCGGAAAAATAGGGACTCCATTTTTAGAAACAAGAGCAGTTCTTCCTTCATAAGAGCGTGCAGAGAGCCGTCCTTCGACCTTCGTCCAGGAGCGTGGACCCGTCCTTGGGAAGAGCGGGAGAAGAGCAGT
>NZ_DIMV01000053.1:0-4500 GCF_002425715.1 Mesotoga sp. UBA5557 | reverse complement strand
CTATAGAACCTCGGTTTTTGAACCCTTTTTTTGGTGTTCTTCTGAATAGGGGTGTCTGTCCGCCCTCGAAGCGTGCAGCCACCTTGCCTGTCGCTCTTCCCTGGCCTTTGTGGCCTCTGGTGGCGGTCTTTCCCATTCCCGAACCGGTACCGCGTCCTATTCTTTTCTCTCTTGTTCTCGAACCGGGCGTCGGACTTAGATCCTCAACTTTAAAAGCCATCTTCCTACCCCCTTCAGTTATCAAGTTCTTCAACAGCAAGAAGATGTCGCACTGCATTCACCATGCCTCTAATCTGCGGAGAATCAGGCTGAACCACTTCACTGTCCAGCTTTCCAAGACCAAGTGCCTTAACCGTCTTCAGCTGTCTTCTGTTATAACCAATCGGACTCTTTATTAATCGAATTCTCAAACTCTTTGCCATTACTGACCTTCCTCCTCGTTGACTCCGTGGAAAACCGCCTTCAGAGGTACGTCCCTTAGCTTCGCAAAATCCTGGGGAGATCTCAGACTAACCAAACCATTCAGAGCAGCTCTAGCCATATTGAGCGTGTTCGATGATCCAAGGGACTTCGTTAGGATATTCTTGACCCCTGCCAGCTCAACGACCGCCCTAACAGGCGAGTTAGCGATAATTCCCGTTCCTGGACCGGCAGGCTTAAGCATTATCTTTGCAGAATCCTGTCTTCCAATTGTCTCATGTGGTACGGTTTCGTTTCTTACCGCAACTTCAGTAACATTCTTCTTGGCTTCCAGCACTGCCTTCCTGATTGCAGTGGGGACCTCCCTGGCGCTACCAATTCCAAGACCGACCTTTCCATCTCGATTGCCCACAACTGCAACAACTCTAAAAGACAAGTTCTTGCCGCCGGCGACCACCTTCGTCACTCTACGTATTTCAATGATTCTTTCTTCAAATTCGTTGTCTTCAACCTGCTTTTCCACAGGGGCGTTTCTGGAAGCTCTGGGGCTTCTTCTTCCATCGCGTGAAGATTTCGAATTGCGATCATTCTTCATCTCTTCAGCCATCTTCTTCACCTCCTCAGAACTGTAGTCCACCTGCTCGAGCGCCCTCGGCAAGTGACTTGACTCTTCCATGGAACTTGAATCCTCCACGGTCGAAGACCACGCTGGTGATTCCCTTGTCTTTCGCCTTCTTCGCGAGGAGCTCCCCAACCTTTTTCGCAGCATCGACATTCCATGTCTTCTCAACAGAACCTCTAATCTCCTTGTCTACCGTCGAGGCCGCAACAAGGGTTACTCCCTTGGAATCGTCTATTAGTTGAGCATATATGTGCTTCTCGCTTCTGAAGACTGCTAGTCTCGGTCTTTCCGATGTTCCGGAAACTGCAGACCTGACGCGAAGATGTCTCTTTCGCCTTTGTTCCTTTTTATCTTTATGTTTGAACACTCCAGCCGCCTCCTTGATTAGACCTTCTTACCGACTTTAGTTCTGATTGCTTCTCCCTTGTAACGTATTCCCTTTCCGGAATAAACGATCGGTATTCTCCATCGCTTGATGTTCGCAGCAACCTGGCCAACCAAGTACTTGTCAATTCCTTTGACAACTATAGCCTGCGGCGCTGGCACTTCAAACTCTATTCCAGCAGGAGGATCGACCTCAACCGGATGAGCGTAACCGAGATTCATTACAAGTTTCTTTCCCTGAAGCTGAGCTCTGTAACCTACTCCAACGATTTCGAGTTCCTTAACAAACCCTTGTGTAACACCCACGACCATGTTGTTTATTAGCGACCAAAAGGTCCCGGCATACTTGGCCAATCTCTTGTAATCGCTCTTTCTTATCACAACATCCTCATTTGACTTCACCCAGAGCTCTTTTTCGCCGGCTTCGATCTTCACAAGAGGAAGGAGTTCCTGTTTCAGCTCGCCTTTCGGTCCCTTCACAGTGATCAAGTTTCCTTCGATTTTGTATGATACACCAGCAGGGATTTTTATGGAATGCTTAAGTAGTCTAGACATCAGAATTCCCCCCTACCATACGTAGCAGATGACTTCGCCGCCGACGCCTTGCGAACGGGCCTGCTTGTCTGTCATCACTCCGCTGGAAGTACTTACAATTGCTATTCCCATACCTGACTTTACCTTCGGAAGTTTGTCCTTGTTCACGTACATNNACGATTCCAGAGATGACGTTGATCTTATGCCTTCTGTCTCCCTTGTACTTCAAGAAGACTTTCAAGACACCCTGTTTGCCATCCTCTATGTATTTATAATCGTCTATATAGCCTTCCGCCTTCAAAATATCCAGAAGCTTCTTCTTCAGGTTAGAAGCCGGTATATCCACGCTCTCCTTGAAGGCAGCGTTGGCATTTCTTATTCTAGTGAGCATGTCGGCTATGGGATCACTCCACATTACATTTCCCTCCTCACCAGCTTGCTTTCTTCACACCGGGGAGTTTTCCCTCGGAAGCCAGCTGTCTAAAGCACACTCTGCAAAGACCGAACTCTCTATACACTGCTCTAGGTCTGCCACAAAGATTGCATCTGTTATATTTCCTTACTTTGAACTTGGGTTCTCGTTTCCACTTTTCGACTAATGATTTCTTCGCCATGCACCTACCTCCTTAGACCATGACTCTCTTGAAAGGAAGTCCTAGAAGTGCAAGCAACCTTCTGGCCTCCTCGTCAGTCTTGGCCGTGGTAACAACTATTATGTCCATTCCCTGAACTCGTTTTATCTGATCTGGCACAATTTCGGGAAAGACTAGCTGTTCGGGAAGTCCCATTGCATAATTGCCTCTGCCGTCAAACGAGTCCGGATCAACGCCTCTGAAGTCCCTCAGCTTCGGAAGAACAATATTTATCAGCTTGTAAAGGAAGTTGTACATCCTTGGACCTCTGAGGGTAACCTTCAATCCCACCGGCATTCCATCACGAAGTTTGAAGTTGGCTATACTCTTCTTGGCTTTCGTCACCACTGGCTTCTGTCCCGCTATCGTCATCAATTCCTTACCATGGAGATCGAGAAGATCCGCATTTCTAGATCCCTCTCCAATACCCATGTTTACTACTATTTTGGAGACTCTTGGCACTTCCAGCCTGTTCTTATAACCAAATTCCTTAGTCATGGTAGGGACTACTTCATTTTCAAATCTATCTTTCAAAGGGACGTATTCGTATGCCATCAACAATTCCTCCCCATTAGACCTTATCGATTATCTCGCCGCACTTCTTGCAGGCTCTAACCTTTTCGCCATTCTCAAGGATTTTGTGCGCGACTCTCGTAGGCTTATTACAGTTGGGGCAGACAACCATCACTTTCGAAACATATATTGGAGATTCCCTTTCAATTATTCCACCTTCACGGTATTGATTGGTTGGTCTCTGATGCTTTTTCGTGAAGTTGACACCCTCAACTATTATCTTCTTCTCCGAGGGAATTGTCTTAAGAACTTTGCCCTTCTTGCCCCTGTCTTTACCAGATATCACCATTACAATGTCTTCTCTCTTCACTCTACTCATTTGCGTCACTCCTCACCAGACTTCCTGAGCTAGAGAAGCGATTTTCGAAAATCCCTTATCTCTGATCTCCCTAGCTACAGGTCCAAAGACACGTGTCCCTCTGGGCTGGTTCTGCTTATCAATAATCACCGCAGCATTATCATCGAAGCGTATGTAAGTGCCGTCAGGTCTTCGAATCTCTTTAGCAGTTCTCACAAGCACGGCCCTCACTATATCGCCTTTCTTGAAATCTGTGTTCGGCGCAACATCCCTTACTGCAGCAACTACTATGTCNNATGGTTCCCGATCTCTTTCTGTAACCACCGGTAACCTGAATGACCTTAATCATTCTCGCACCGGAATTGTCGGCGACCTTCAGGTAAGATTCAGACTGAATCATTTCTGGTCACCTCCGGAACCTTCAACGGTCTCGGGAGTTTCGGTAATTTCTCCCGTGTAGATATCCTTCTTGAGAACCTTAACGAGTTTGAACTTCTTCATCTTGCTAAGGGGTCTGCACTCTTCAATTTCAACTGTATCGCCCATTCCAGCAAGACCTTCTGGATCATCTGCGTGATACTTCTTAGTAGTTTTCATCGTCTTCCCATAGAAGGGATGTATATGCGTTCTTGTTACACTTACTACAATCGTTTTATCCATCTTGTCACTTACTACCGTTCCTACTAGTGTCTTTCTTGGCATGGCGGACTACCTCCTTATCCCCAGCTCACGACCGCGAAGGATAGTCTTTATCCTGGCTATGTCGCGCTTTACTACAGTTATCTGGGAATGGTTCTTCAACCTGTTCATTTCCAGCTGGAACCTGAGGTCCATCAGCTTTCTTTTTGAATCTTCGAGCATCTGAGTGAGTTCTTCATCTGTGAACTTTTGAAGTTCGACTGCTTTCATCAGAGCTCACCTCCTATCTGATACCTCGGTACTATCTTTGTTCTGATAGGTAACTTCGAAGCAGCTTTTTCGAGAGCCTCTTTCGCAAGCTGGTCAGGCACTCCTCCTATTTCGAACATGATCTTCCC
>NZ_DIMV01000017.1:0-15808 GCF_002425715.1 Mesotoga sp. UBA5557 | reverse complement strand
CATTTTGCTGTCAAAGCTGAGTCAAAGCGTCACTCCGTTCAAGTCACATCCGAGCGTTTCTTCATACGGTTCATTCATGACATCAATAAAGGATGAAAAACCCATCATATTGATATTCCTGGTCATAACGGGAGAGATCAAAACATCTGCAGCAGCTATTTCTCTCTGCAAAATCAAATCGGCTCTGTATTCATCCATCACTCCCAATATTGAATTCGAAGTATTGAAGTAACCCTATTCGATGAAGAAAGATCTACGGCAACTAAGAAAGTACTATTCGCCTCTCTTGCGACGCTTACAAAAAGATTGTTCGGGATACCGCCATCGGCAAGTGTTAGGTCTCCTTTCTTTTCAGGTTTGAATAATCCTGGAATAGCCATTGATACTCTAAGAGCTTCATAGATACTCCCTTCATTTTGGACGAGAAGTTCAGCTGAACAGATAGCTGTAGATGTGCACACAAAAGGAATCTTTGTATTGGAGAATCTATACCTATTTGAGTGTTTCCTAATGGTTCTAGAATACACTCCAGAGGGAAGCGCTGCTCCGAAAACATACAAGAATAAACAAGCATCACACTGAAGATCGGTTCCTCTCTCTCATTTACTGTTGATTCCATCAATGATAGTTATTTGACATCCTTTCTGAAGATTCTCGAAGAAACCTCCCAGAGGCTATTTGAATCAGCCAATATTGCATATCCCGCCCCGACTAGAGCATCAATCCTTACTCCAACTATGAGGTCGGGAATGAAACCCTTCTCTTCAAGCGCACGAATAACCCCAACGGAGCTGCACCTTTTGCTCCTCCACCTCCCAGAACCAATGCTCTTTTCATTTCGACACCTCTAAGTAAAAACCACCTATGAAACACCGTTTCATTGTTCATATATTGTTGGCCGTACGCAACTTCCAGAATTGTTCCAGCTCAGTCAGAATCTCATAAGCGCCGCTACAAAGTAGATTACGGGCGCACGAATCTCTACTCACTCCTCCTTTTGCCAGGGTTTTAAGTTCACGGGGAGAAGCTCTTTCTGTCAATACCGCCGTCCCATCTTCGAAAATCCAGCGCTGTCGATTCCCTTCAAAAACTGACTGCATACCCGTATCCGGCGCAACAATGACCCAATTCTTGCCACTATCTATTCCAGTACCAAATCTGCCAATCGCTTAAAATGAGCCTCCCTGAACCAAAACAGGCGCACCTGACCTCATTTGCTTATCTTCAGAAGGGCCGCCAGAGAGTATAGCGGTTTTTTCTCGGTTATCCTGTCAAGTTCTCAGATAATTTCATCTCTCGAGATTTCTCTTATGGGTATGCCGCTTTCCAAAGAAATCGCAGAGGCTACACCAATTACCTGTTGTCCCATGCCTGCTGACGTCGGCATTATTCTACCGGCGCTTTGCCCTTCAAAATCACTTGAGAAACATCTGCCTGCCATATTTAGATTGTCTAAGTCGCTGCTGATGAGTGTTCCTAAAGGTATCTCATAATAGTCAGAATATGAAGGTACTCTGCCTTTGACTTCCGGAGTAATCTTCTGAGTTTCAGGGGAATGGACATCTATTCCATATGTTGCTTTGGCGACACCGTCATAGAACTTTTTATGCAATCTAAAGTCTTCTCCAGTGAAGACATAAAATCCCCTCACTCTTCTGCTCTCTCGAATTCCAATATCGCCTGCAATCTTCTCAATTCTTGACTTTTCAAATCCCCGAACGTACTTCCTAGAAAAGGCTACAAGTTGGTCGATCTGCTCAGAACATTCGAAGACCGATTTGCTCAGTTCGAAAAGATTGACAGGATCTTTACCGAACGAGTGAGTTGTGTTGACGGATACTCTGTCTTCCCCGGGAAGTTCAATGAAGAAAAAGTAGTCGTGAAGATTGTTAAGTCCACTCTTTCTAGCCTTTTCGATCTCTTCAAAGTAGCCCGCAACTGAAAGAGGCTTCGAATCTGGTGTCACCCATTTGAAGAAGTTGCTTCTTCTACGACTGACGTCCTCCCTAATTCTCTCGAAGTTGATGTTACTCATAGTAAACATAAGTGTTGACGCCTGATTTGCCCCATCAGTATCACCGGAGAAGAGCGTAGCTCCTGCCATTTGACCTAGTGAGGCGTCAACCGTAGAATCAAGAAACATCTTTGCTATTGCAGTGAACTCCGCACCTGAAGAGGAAATGAAACTAACTTCTTCAACTGTCCGCTCGGAAGAGGAAACTCTTGTCGGAAGTGAATGAAGTACAAGTCAAACTCCAGCCTTTCTCAGCTTTTCCAGAAAGATGATCTTCAGAATCTCTGAATTGAAGGCGTTTCTAAGGATTCCCCCACGCTCACGCTGGTCAACCAGGATTTCGCCAAAAAACCTCCCCTAACAGCACCGGTACCAGCGAACGACGATTCTCCGATACCAGAATGAGGACCAAATGATTTTGCTGTTCTTTAGTAACGTCTTCCAATCTTCATAGCTTTGTCCCGTTCGCATTCAATTACTCAACGCAGAACCTATTGACGAGTCTCTTATTTCCAATTCCGACTCCAAGAGTCTCCACATTGCTTTCTCTTGATCTTCCTTCTCTTTAGTAGAGACCGTCTTGAACCTCTTCATATTAACATCATATTAACATCAGCGGCAGCTAGATGCTTTCTGAAAGGAGAACCCAAAACTCTAACAATTCTCTTTATCTTTTCTCAAGACTTGCACGCAAATTGAGGTATCTTTCTTGACGGGTCCCTCGACCATTCAAAGTGATTAGAACCAACACAGGTCTTGGCTTTCTTTGATCTGGGAGAGAGACGTATAATTATCTGGTCTCAATCATTCTTTCTCTAATTCTCACTTCAGTTTCTGCCAAATTCTACGGGGGGCGATTCTAGAAACGTGTTGTGACGCTAGCACTTGTATTGACGACACTTCTTGTGTTCTCTGGATGTTACGTGGTTTTGAAATGTGTTGACTTTGGGGGATTCACTGTTCGAGCATAATATCATAATGATGACGTCTTTTCTGAACTGACAACACGGATGGTTATGAAACCCTTCTTCTGGTTCAATGGAACTCCCACTCCAAACGGAGTAATGACCGTTACAAATGCAGGTATGGCGGGACACTCGGGAAAGGATATCAAAAAGGATATGAATATGAACAACGTCACGATCTCCTTCAAGTTCCCTGTCAATCCAACCGGCCTTATTCTCTACTATGGAGAGTACGGTGGAAACATAAATGTGGAAATAAACGGGGTTCTCGAAAATGTACAGGACTTCTCAGACATCGAAGGAAAAGTAATAGGCGGAGTGAATGTAACTCTGACAAGCGTAAGCGGCCCCAAGGGAGTACTGAATCTTCAGGGAATGATCACATCTTTTTCGATAGGAGGTCAGGAACTCCGGATAGACCACATTTGTCCGAGAAAATAGAGTTATCGAAGCTCCACACTTCTGATGCCCCTTAATCTCGACAAACCAACCATAAGATTCTTGATTTTTATAGCATCGCTTTTGCTTATCTCAATTAGCAATGTAAGGTTTTCTTCATCGTCTTCAACTTCCATAGATTCTACTGTCAATCCATTGTCCTTGAACCATTCTGAGATTCTTCTGGACATTTCCTCAGTATTACTCGCAACTATTAGGATTCTCGGCAGATTTCTTCCGCCGGTGAAAAGCTCTATCCTCTTCAGAAAAAGCACGATCATTATTGCGAATACGGTTACTACGGTGGACAATAGATATTCACCGCTTCCGAATCCCATGCCAACCGCTGCAGTTACCCAAAGCGTTGCTGCCGTTGTAAGACCCTTGACCGAAAAACCCTTTTTCAGGATCGTTCCCGCTCCCAGAAATCCTATCCCAGAGACAATTTGTGCCGCAACTCGGCCAGGGTCACCGTGTTCTGCGGTTACAAATACTGTTGTAGAAAGCACCGTAATGAAAGCAGCACCAACACAGATGAGAGAGTGTGTCCTGAGTCCTGCCGGCTTGTATATTCTCTCTCTTGTCACTCCTATCATCGCTCCTGCAACAAGAGCACAGAATAGCCTCAAACACAGATCCAAATATTCCAATTTTCAACCCTCCCTTAAGTTACGATTATAACCTTTCCCTCCGATAAGTAAACACAAGAGCACAACATTTCTACACCAATCGACCAATCGACATTGTTTCGACTTCTCGTATGATCTCTTCCATCAGGCTAAAACGTTAGATCATATCTGCGTTTTCATGAGTTACCGAAGTCGGAATGTGATTCTTCCTTGAGGGCCACTTTCCAAGAGTAATTCTCTCTTCACTTCCAAAATGCTATTATTGGTTGGAAGGAGTGATAGATGTGCTGATTCCCGTAATTCTCGCAGCCGGAAAGGGCAGAAGACTGAAGTCGGAAGTTCCTAAGCCCCTGGTCAAAGTGAAAGGCAAGCCGATGATCGTTCACATCCTAAGAAAGGTTTCTTCAGTATGCGATAGCGTCAATTCAATAGTAGTAATAAATCCGGACTTCGAAAGCGATTTTCGGAATGTGCTCGATAGCAATACCATACTTGCATATCAAGATTCGCCGAAGGGAACTGCAGATGCGCTGAAAAGAGCACTTCACTTGGTCCCGGAAGGTTCTGAGATTCTGGTGATGTATTCTGATCTCATTCTGATCACGGAAGATTCCCTTAAGGCCCTTGCTGAACTCCATAAGAGTAATTGCTGTGATATAACATTTCTTTCCGGAGTAACCGAAACCAAATTTCCATATGCTCTTGTTGAGCGTGACGAATACGGTAAGGTAATCTCCTTCAAGGAAAAAAAGATTCCTGACTTCCCGCCTCCCTGGGAGTTCTACATTGGACCAATAATTCTGAGAAAAGATGTGGTCGAAGAATATATCGACAATCTGATACCAAATAAGGATACCGGAGAAATTTACATTTCCGATATTGTGTCTCTATCGTTGATTGAACATAAGTCTGTATGCGGCTTTGTAACCGAGAATCAAGAGGAATTCTTGGGGGTTAACACTCCTGAGGATCTTGAAATTGCAGAAAAACTTCTCTCCGACTGAACCTTTTTCTCAAGGGTGAAGTCTCATTACCAGAGACCAGAGAAACCACAGGCACAACCCCTTTAAAATGTAAGGCAAACGAAGGCGACATGGATTACCCCTGAGTTACAAAGACCGGGACAGAGTCCCGGTCTTTCCTTGTAGCGACAATCCGGATCAATACTTGTCTAGATCAGTGAACTGATCCCATTCTTCAAGATGGCTGAACTCTGGCGATTCGGCCCAGTCAAGGCCCTTTCTGATAAAGTCCATTAGATTCTCAAGAATTATCTGATGTTTGTTTTCCTCGGCTGCCAGTTTAAGAAGTATCTCCTTCTCAGATAACTCGTTTGTTAGTCTTGCCTGATCAAGATAGAGTTTGATGCTTTCCTTTTCCATCTCTACCGCATGCTCGTATGCATCAAGATTCGTTGCATCGATTTCGAAACACTTCTCATCCTTAAGCATCTCCGAGAACATATTCCTGGTAGTCTTGAAAGTGTATGTTCCCTTATACCTGTAGTTTCTGTCCTCAAAACCCCTTATTATCTCATAGTGCCTCTGCTCATCTTCCGCAAGCATCTCGAATAGCTTCTTCAACTGCTCGTCTTTAGCGCATTCTGCCTGTTTTGCGTAATAAGCCTTGCCGTCCTTTTCCAACTTAAGGGCATAATCGATAGCGTTCATCTAAAACCTCCTTTGGAGAATCGCAAAAACAGAAAACCATCCGATTCTGACAAAAAGCGGGCGGCGGTGAACCACCCGCAGAATTCACAATGAATCAATCAGAGGCAAGTCTCCTGTATGTTTCATACCTTTCTTTAGCGTCTTTCTCAGCCTTCTCGAACAATTCATCGGCAATATCGGGGAACGTTGATTTAAGAGCGCTGTATCTCACTTCACCCATCAAGAAGTCGACAAACGACTCTTTTGGTTCCTTCGAGTCTAGAATGAAGGGATTCTTACCCTGTTCCTTCAGAAGAGGATTGTATCTGTAAAGATGCCAGTAACCTGAAGCAACAGCTCTCTTTTCCTGCTCTTGAGTTTTTCCCATTCCGATCTTTATTCCGTGGTTTATACATGGTGAATATGCAATGATTAGAGACGGTCCAGGATATTTCTCAGCCTCAGTGATCGCTTTGATCACCTGATTCTTGTCTGCTCCCATTGCGACCTGGGCCACATAAACATATCCATACGTCATTGCCATCCTGCCTAGATCTTTCTTCTTCGTTCTCTTTCCAGAAGCTGCAAACTTCGCTACAGCAGCTCTAGGCGTAGACTTGGAAGATTGACCACCGGTGTTTGAGTATACTTCGGTATCAAATAGAAGAACATTGACATCTTCCCCTGAAGCAAGTACATGATCAAGACCGCCGTAACCGATATCGTAGCCCCAGCCGTCTCCACCGAATACCCACACGGATTTCTTAATTAATAGATCCTTTCTTTCCTCAATTTGCTTCAAAAGAGCGTTGACTCTCTCGTTTCTTGATCCCTTTGATATCACATTGAGAATGCCAAGAGTAGCTGCCTTTGAGGCTTTTGCATCGTCCATTCCTTCAAGCCAAGCCTTGAAAGGCGTCTTCATGTCCTCGGGAATATCCAGCTTCAGAAGCTCTTCCATTATACCGGCAAGCTTACTTCTGCCGTGCTTGACCGCCATCGCCATCCCAAATCCATATTCGGCATTGTCTTCGAACAGAGAATTCGCCCACGCCGGCCCTTTGCCGTCGCTATTCTTGCAGTAAGGAGTTGCAGGAGCCGAGGCTCCCCAGATTGAGGAACAACCGGTCGCGTTGGCTATAAGCATTCTATCTCCAAATAGCTGTGTAACAAGCTTGGCATAAGGTGTTTCACCACAGCCTGCACAAGCCCCTGAGAACTCGAGGAGAGGCTTGGAGAACTGGCTCCCTTTGAGTGTCTCAACATTCATGACATCCTTCTTCTCAGAAACTGCTGTAGCAAATTCCCAGTTTGGTACTTCTTTCTCTGTCTGCGTATCAAGAGGTTTCATGACTAGAGCCTTATTTGGAGACGGACAGATATCTGCACAGTTACCGCAACCCGTGCAGTCTAGCGGCGAAACCTGAATCCTGTACTTCAGCCCCTCGAAAGTCTTTCCACCCATTGCTTTCTTAGCTTCGAAGGTTGCAGGAGCCCTATTTTCCTCTTCTTCGTTTATCAAGAACGGCCTGATCGCTGCATGTGGGCAGACATAGGAGCATTGATTACACTGAATACAGTTGTCGATCTGCCATTCCGGAATCATGACCGCAATGCCTCGCTTCTCATATGCGGACGTCCCATTTGGGAACTCTCCGTTTTCTCTACCAACAAAGGCAGATACGGGCAATTTGTCTCCCTGTTGCCTGTTCATGACATCTGCGATGTTTCTCACGAACTCAGGTCTTCCAGATTCTTCTTCTTTAACTTCTTCTTTCGCACTCTTCCAGGAATCTGGAACATCTATCTTATTCAAGGCGTCTATTCCGCTATCGACCGCCTTGTAGTTCATCTGTACTACCTTCTCACCTTTCGTGCCGTAAGACTTCACGATCGCGTCCTTTAGATACTTAACTGCGTCTTCTATAGGTACGACATTTGCCAGTTTAAAGAATGCCGACTGCATTATCGTATTTATCCTCGTGCCAAGCCCAATCTCCATTGCAATCTTAGTGGCATCGATGGTGTAGAATTTGATCTCGTTTTCGGCAAGGTATTTCTTCATACCGGCAGGAAGATGCTTGTCAAGCTCCTCGAAATCCCAGCTAGTGTTAAGAACGAAAATGCCGCCCTTTTTGAGTCCCTCAAGCAATTCATATTGATACACATAGGACTGTTTGTGGCAAGCAACATAATCTGCCTCATCTATAAGGTAGGTGGATTTGATTGGCTTCTTGCCGAATCTAAGATGCGATATCGTAACGCCTCCAGACTTCTTCGAATCGTATGCAAAGTAACCCTGGGCATACATATCGGTATGATCGCCGATTATCTTTATTGCATCTTTGTTAGCTCCGACAGTCCCATCGGAACCCAAACCCCAGAATTTGCAGCGAATAGTGCTATCCGGAGCGGTATTTATTCTCTCTTTGATCTCCAGAGAAGTGTTGGTAACATCGTCTACGATACCTATCGTGAAGTGGTTTTTCGGTGTCGAGAGCTTCAGATTGTCGTAAACTGCCTTTATCTGAGAAGGAGTTGTGTCCTTGGAACCCAGTCCGTATCTTCCCCCATAAACCTCGGGAGCGCTCTTTTCACCACAGAAGAGAGTCTTCACATCTTCATATAGTGGCTCTCCAAGAGAACCCGGCTCTTTCGTTCTGTCGAGAACGGCTATTCTCTTGACTGATTTCGGAAAAACATCATAGAAGTGTTTCGCGGAGAAGGGTCTGTAGAGATGAACCTTGATGACTCCTACCTTTTCACCCTTCTTCATCAGGTAATCAATGGTCTCCTCTATCGTATCGGTGACAGAACCCATAGCGATAATAACGTTTTCTGCATTGGGGTCACCATAGTAGACAAAAGGCTTGTAATCTCTGCCTGTGATCTTCGAAATCTCTTCCATGTAATCGGCCACAATATCAGGAACAGCGTCATAGAATCTATTTGATGATTCCTTAGCCTGGAAGTAGATATCGGGATTCTGGGCCGTTCCCATCGTCTTGGGGTGATCTGGATTTAGAGCCCTGTCTTTGAACTCCTTTAGCGCTCCATAATCGAGAAGTCCCTTAAGGTCCTCATAATCCATAACCTCAATCTTCTGAACTTCGCTCGAAGTTCTAAACCCATCAAAGAAATGAAGGAAAGGAACTCTCGACTTGATTGCAGAAAGATGTGCCACAGAGCCAATGTCCATGACTTCCTGAACACTTCCTGAAGCCAGCAAAGCAAATCCTGTCTGTCTCGTAGCCATTACATCAGAATGATCACCGAAAATCGAAAGCGCGTGACCGGCAACTGCTCTAGCACTGACGTGGAATACACCGGGCAAGAGTTCTCCGGCAATCTTATACATGTTCGGGACCATTAGCAACAATCCCTGTGACGCCGTAAAAGTAGTCGTCAGAGCTCCAGCAACAAGCGAACCGTGAACCGCACCGGCCGCTCCGGCTTCAGACTGCATTTCTATAACATCAACCGGCTGCCCAAAGATATTCTTCATTCCATTTGCTGCCCAAGCATCTGCAAGCTCCGCCATAGATGACGAAGGCGTAATGGGGTAAATAGCCGCAACTTCCGTAAAAGCATAAGCAACATGGGCGGCAGCGGTATTACCGTCCATGGTTTTCATTACTCGTGCCATCCTAAACCTCCTGTAATCTTGAAATTGATCTCATATCTAAAAACATAAAATTATATTCTGCAGCAAACACATAGAATAGCAAGCAAGAAATCTGCCTGCTCATTAACATTATAGAACATCTTTTCGCTGCTTACACAGATGTATCTTTTTGATTTGACAAATCAAAGATAATCTCTGTAATGTGATGGTAACAGTCATTTAGGAAAGACACAAGGTGCGGTTGCCGTCTGAAGATAAGAGTTGGTCTCCTGAAGAAGGTCTCATTTGACCAAAGGTTTTATAGATCATTTCGTGTTGCTTCCAAGAAGATTATCGCCCTTCGGCATTTCACCGTTAAACTTTAGGGATTACACAAATCGAGTGTAACTGCTGAAGATGAACTAGTTCAGATCGGTTGTCTGAAGCCACGCAATGATATCGTTTCTTTCTGAACAGTCTGGAAGCATCTCAATCGCTTTCACTATGGCAACTCTGGAAAACTCAACTCTGATTAGCTCTCGTTTCAGTTGTTCAATGAAATCCACATCCATCGAGTCTGAATAAACTATCACGTCGGATATAATTCCCTTCTTCGATGTAAAAAGCAGCTCGATACCTCCCCAGGAAAACCTATTGCCAATTTTGAAATTGAATTCCGGACTCTTTCCCAATAGCCATTCCTTAGAAGAATACTTTCCGTAAAGCGACTTCACATCGAGTGACTTCCTTAGTTCGTCAAAATCCAAGACTTCGTATATTCTGCCGTATTCTTCAGCGAACCCCATATACATTGCCTCTTTCATTCTTTCTATGGTAAGGTCAGGTTTCAGCTCTCTTAGATTCACTACTCTAGAAACGACAGACTTAACTCCCTTCGATTCTATCTTTGCTCTGGAGACATTCAGATATTCAGAAAGTCTTCTCGTATCTACATCAACGAGGATAGTTCCATGGTGATAAGAGGCATACTGTCCATGGTAGAAAGCATTTCCAGAGAACTTCCTTCCCTCCGCGAGAATGTCATTTCGACCACTGAAATGAGCATCTATACCTACCGATTTTACCCCGTCCACAATTACCGATAGTTGCCTGTGAAGATCGTACTCTCTTTTTGGCAAGAGGAAGGTAAAGTTGAGGTTTCCAAGATCATGAAAAACCGCACCGCCTCCGGATAGTCTTCTTGCTAACTTACCTCCATCTCTGTGAAGGTTGTCCAGCCTGCATTCCTGCCAAGCGTTCTGGTTTCGACCAATCACTACCGTGTTCTCGTTTTGCCATAGGTAAAGAACGATGTTTTCTTTGGCAAATGAATTTAGAAGATACTCTTCGACTGCGAGATTCAGCCAGGGATCAAATGAGTCAGATTCAACAAATATTGTACTAGGGATTTTACCTACCTCCGACACCAAGAGTTTCGATTTCTCTTCTCACATACATGTAATTCGCTCCTGTTAGATAGCTTCTTGGATCTCTACACTGATCGTTAGGGTCTACGATCTCAAAGTGGAGATGAGGCCCGGTTGCTCGTCCTGTCTCTCCAACTCTGCCGATTAGCTCCCCCCTGAGAACTCTCTGCCCTACATAGACGCTAATTCTGTTAAGATGAGCATACCTTGTCTTGGTGCCGTCATAGTGTTGGATTATTATATTCAGTCCGTATCCTCCGTTTTCCTGGGCTTCTATAACCGTTCCATCCTTCGCAGCAAAGACGGGAGCGTCCTTCTGGACTGCTATGTCCATACCGGAATGAAAGGTTGAGGCGCCGGTGAATGGATCTTTGCGCCAGCCGAACTCCGAAGAAATCTTCCCATAGACCGGCCAGGTGAACTGTGTACCGGGATTTGCGTTGCCGCACACGTTTATCGAATCAAGCGGAATGAACAGACTTTGGCCGGGATATATATAGGAATTGCAGCTAAGATTGTTTGCGACCATTATATGCTCTGCAAGCGCAAAAAACAGCCGAGCAATGTAATCGATGGAATCACCGTACTGAACCTCATAGAAGAAGCCATCTCCAGTAGGAAGGTAAATGAACTCACCCGGTTCCAGCTGACGGGGATCGCTAATGCAGTTCAAATCGAGGACAGTGCTTATTCTCAGGTTATAATCCCTGATTATATTGAAGAGGCGATCGCCTGGCCTGACCAGGTATTTGATAAAACCAACTCCAAAGGCAGTTGCTAGGGAAAACATAAGTATAATGGTAAGCGTTAAGAGAATCTTAGCTCTCATCTGAAACCCCCAAACCATTTTTTATCCGCAAAATAATACAAAGAATTCTAGTTCATTTGAACTGATAGTAATTTTAATAATATCACAGCGACAGTCCTTAAAAGAAGCTCTCTCTTGAGTAGATTTAATTATGATGCATTACGGCTTCCAACAAACAAATTCCAGCTCCCGAAGTCTCGGTTTCTTCTTTGGACGAAAAGCCAAGTGGGCTTTGATTAAACTTAAACCAACATTTACTTCGAGTCTTGCAACTACTTGAGACTGTCATAGAACGGGATATCTCCAAGATAATCCCCTGTCTTCTTCATCTCATCAGTCCTGATAAATACTCCTTTTTCGGTCTCAACTTTTCTCAACTGAGAACCCATCTTCCAATTCCCTTTTTCATCTTTACAAATCAGACAAAACACGAATACGTCGCACTTATCAATGATCTCTTCGCGTGTCCACTCCTCACCATATTCGTGGGTCTCCCCCACATTTGGATGGATAAGTGCCGCCTCAATTAGCCAGGTCCCATTTCTGTCAGAGTAACTAGCTGCCGAAACCCAATAATCTATCTTCTCAAACATGGTCTTCCCCTCCTTATCTCAGGATACAAAAGTTCTCACCTTTTCTGCTACTCTTGAGGAGAGAGCATCTTCTTTGGAGGTGAAAAGCGTGACTTTTGTCAACGACACTTCGCGGTCACCAAGAGCGCAAGTTAGACCTATAGCGCTTGAAAGAGTCAAACTTGAGGGATTCGTAAGCAGATATCAGGAACTTATGAAGTCGACGAGTCTCTCTCTTCAATATGAGTATCTGGAATCGACGGGAAGAATAGAAAACTTCAGAAAGGCTGGACGGAAATCGGAAGGAGTCTTTACCGGGTGGTTTTTCAACGATTCCGATGTATACAAATGGATAGAGGCGGCTTCTTATTCGCTACCGTATAATGAAGATCCCGAAATCAGGGAGAGAATCGAGTCACTGATAACACTTATTGAGGAAGCTCAGGCTCAGAACGGCAACGGATACATAGACACTTACTTCATAGGTGATCGGACTTCGGAACGCTGGAAAGACCTTAAGAACATGCATGAACTCTACTGCGCGGGTCATCTTATTCAAGCAGGGATAGCATATAAGAGAGCTTCAGGTGATGAGAAGCTTTTCGTAATCGGCAAGCGAGTGGCCGACGAAATTCTGGAGACTTTTCATGACGACGACAGTGAAGTTACTACCGGGCATCCCAATCTAGAAATGGCATTGGTTGAGCTTCATCGCGAAACCGCCGACCGTGCTTATCTGGAGTTCGTGGAAAGACTCATAGATAATCGCGGAAAGGGCTATGTAGGTGGCGACGAGTATCATATTGACCATGCTTCCTTTAGAGATCTCAAAGAACTTACTGGACACGCAGTCAGAATGCTTTACTTACTCGCTGGAGCGGCCGACGTATTTCTAGAGACAGGCGATGAAACACTCCTCGCAGTTCTCGAAAGACTCTGGGTCGATCTGATCGCGCGAAAGATATACATCACGGGCGGAGTTGGCTCAAGATATGAAGGAGAATCGTTTGGCGAGGCGTACGAACTGCCAAGCAGAAGAGCATACGCGGAAACGTGTGCCGCAATTGGAAATGTATTCTGGAATTGGCGTATGTATATGATTTCCGGCGACGCAAAGTATCTCGATGTAATGGAGCGGACTTTCTACAACGGTGTCCTTTCTGGAATCTCTCTCGACGGTAAACGATATTTCTACGTGAATCCTCTGGAGGATGCCGGAAAGCACAGCCGAGAGGAATGGTTTGAATGCGCGTGTTGCCCCCCCAATATCGCAAGATTGCTCACATCCTTCGGGGGCTACATTTACGGTACTACTTTGAACGAAATAAGAGTCAATTTCTACGAGGAGAGCAAGTCTGCAATTCCCTTTAGGGACGGTGAGGTGACGATCATCCAGAAGACAGCCTATCCTCATTCCGAAGAAATCGATCTTATTATCTCCACCGATCTAGATACAGACATCTCGATTCTCCTAAGAATTCCTGAATGGACCGAAGGGGAGTTTGATCTTCAAGTAGACGGCGTGAAACAGAAAATAAGACCTGAAAGAGGTTTTGTGAGACTCGAAGGCAACTGGAAGGGCAAGACAGAGATTTCGCTCACATTTCCGATGAGAATCAGGTTGATGACCTCTAATCCACTTCTAAGAGAGAATACCGACAAAGTTGCTGTCCAAATCGGCCCGCTGGTTTACTGTGCTGAAGGAGTAGACAATCCTTCTTTTGATGTGCGTACGTTGTCAATCCCTTCGAGAAAAAACTTAGAACTCTCACGAAGCGATACGCTCACGGGAAATCCAGTCACATTAAGTGGAAAGGGAATCGCTTATGATATTAACAACTGGGACAAGAAGCTTTACAACTCGCTCGGTTCTGTGAAAAGCAAGAGCGAAAATGTAAAATTCTCTCTTATTCCCTATTATGCGTGGAATAACAGAGGAAATTCACCGATGTGTGTTTGGCTTCATATGCACTAGAGATTCCTTTTCGTAACTCTGACTGAAGATTCGAACTAGCGTTTTGACTTTTCGGTTTTCGCGTTCAACTTGAACTGGACACGGATCGATAGGATAATAGTTGAGTTAAGACTCTTAGTGTATCTTCTGGAGTGTGAATGATTTGCGAAGTATTCTTGCAGTCTTTCTATTGGTTCTGTCAGCAGTCTGTTCATCGTTTTCTGGACAGATAGTCTTCAATGGGAACCTTATCTATTACGAGATAGAGGGGACCGAAGGGGAACTAGTAGTAGTAATAAGTGATGGGCCCGGTCTTGACAGCTCTTACATGACGGGTATCTTCCAGGAAAGAAGAGTCCTAAGGTACGATCACCTTGGAAGCGGGAAATCGGAGAATTCGTCCTCTATAGACATCGACTTCCAGTACTATATATCTGAACTAGCCGCACTAATATACTCCCTAGACCTAAACTCTTTCCATTTAGTTGGTCATGGCTTTGGAAGTGCAGTAGCCGTAGGGTTAGCTCTGACAAATCCTCCCGGACTCCTCAGTCTTGTAGTGGTCAATCCAAGACTTAACTATACCGCGATTGATCTGGCAATATCCGAACTAAGAGAAACGGAGCCAACGAATGGGTTCGACAAATACAACTTTTTGCTTGGCGGTGTTTCTGCTGAAGACAGAGCCAAAGGTATTACGGACGATCTGATTAACAGGGCGACCTACAGCCTCTTCTGGGGTGAGGATCCAACCTCGATTGAAGGCAGACTTCGTGGACTGGACTTGTCTTCAGGTTTACCCGACCTTCGAGTGCCTATTTTGGTCTGCGTTGGGATCAAGAGCTTTCCGGGGATCGCGCATACCTCAGCCTACCAGTCTGGAGCTCCGAACAGCGAATTTGTGACATTCATGAACAGCGGTCACTTTCCAATGATTGAAGAAAAGGCTGCTTTTGAGTTGATCGTCGACGGCTTCTTCAAACGGGTTGAAGAGAACTCGAGCACAGGAATACTCCCGAAAACAAGCCGTGAGATTCTTCAAGGAAATCCTGGAGACAGAGTATTCGGTCAGGAAGACCTGGAGAGAAACGTGAACATGCAGATAAGTGAGGATTTTACCGTCATGCTTCCTTCAAGTCCTGGAGCTGGCTATTCGTGGAAGATTAGTAACTTCGATGAAGACATGGTGAGGCTTATTTCAGATCCCTTCTACGAAGAACCAATAGAACAAGGCAACGGCTACGATGTGTTTAGCTTCAGAGTGGTTGGGTCCGGATCAACCCGAATCACGTTTTCATTCGGCTCCATTTGGGACGAGACTCCAATGAAAACTTGTTCAATGTCGCTAGATGTTGAAGAGTATTCTGTTGAGCCCCTAACCATTACAACTCCGGATTCTGGAAAAACCTTCATTGTTGGACTGAACGAACCGATCGAGGTCGTACTAGAATCACCAGTTGATTCTGACCTGAAATGGCGAATAGCATCAACAAATCCCGGAATCCTTAGACAGCCGGAAGAAAGCGAAACCAGGGTATCTGAAAATCCATTGTATGCAGCGAAAGTAATCGAGCAAGTATACTATTTTGAAGGAATGAACTACGGTACGGCGTCTGTTCGCTTTGACTATGGGAGTTCCTGGGAGGATCTACCTCCAGAAAGAACATTCGAGGCCACTATAGTAGTCGCAGAGCCCGTTAGAGAGTGTATTATTATTCAGGATTCGGACAATGGCAGAACAATTGAGA
>NZ_DIMV01000016.1:0-21263 GCF_002425715.1 Mesotoga sp. UBA5557 | reverse complement strand
GAAATGCTTCCACGTCATGTCATCCCGTGATGAATTTGCACGGGATCTGGGTTTCGTTTTTATCCAAGGATGTGTCAATGATCTTGGAAACGACGGAGGAGGTCTTTAGTTTTTTACTAGACCCTAAACCCCATACCTTAGACCCGATTTATTCTGTTCTATTACGCACGTGTGCATGACCGGACCCAGAAACCGTTTTTCGACTCAAACAAGAAGCATAAGTAGTTCATCGTAGCTCTTTGCTATGTTTATCGGGCCACGATTCCTCCGAGCATGAGGGCCGAACCATATGAAGTCAATTCCCGCATTTTCTGCGCCTCTGTAGTCCGACTCAAGACTGTCTCCAATGTATACGACTTCATCCTTCTGAACACGTGCCCTGCGCATTGCCACGAAGAAGATTTCGGGGTTGGGTTTGGCAGCGCCGGCCTCTTCTGAAGAAAGAGAGAATTCGAAGAATTCAGGGAGGCCTGCAGAAAGGAATCTGTTGTGTTGCACGCGGTATACTCCGTTCGTTATTACCGCCATTCTCTTTCCGCGGCGCCTCATCGTTGTGAGAAACTCTCTTGCGCCCGGGAGAAAGTATGCCTTCTTTGAAAGTCTGGTCAGGTATTCGTCATTCAGTTCTTCAGGACTAAAGCTCACTCCGATAGAGCTGCAATAATCCACAAACCTTCCAAGAACGACTTCATCCTTGGTCTTTTCTCCAAGCGCAAGATAACTCCACCACTTCGAGTTTGTTTCTCTGTATAATGAGAGTTGTTCTTCAGACAACGCGATCCCTCTAGAGTCGAACAACTCCAAAAGCGATTCTATTTCACTTCTCTCGAAATCGAGAATTGTGTGATCTAGATCAAAGAAGTACATTCTATAGATGCCGTCCAGTTTAATCCATCCTTATAATTATTTTGAGAGATCTTCTGGCTGCTTCAAAAGCCTCAAGCGACTCGTCAATGGAAAACGTCTTCGCTATAAGGGTTGTTGGGTCAACAAGTCCGCTTTCAAGAAACGAGATCGCTTTGTCAAATGGCCCGCACCTCGATCCAATAAGGTGAATCTCTCTCACAGCTACACTTGTAATGTCTACTTCTGGAGTTCCTTCATAGGTGCTTTTAAGCACGATCTTTCCCTGGGGCCTCACTACTTTCAACGCAGAAGCCAGCCCGTAGGGATTCCCCGTTGCTTCGACCACCACATCAAAGTCTCTATCGTACGAGTCCGCTTCGTTTACGCTTACAAAGGAGGCTCTGTTATTGTCACCGAGAAGCTTCATTCGCTCTGAGTGTTTGCCAACAAGTACATGGTCAACTCCGCTCGCGGAAAGAACCATCGATATAAGCATACCAAGCTTCCCATCTCCAATAAGACAGACTCTGTCAGTTGAAGAGAAGTCAACACTTTCGAGCACATGGGCGGCTGCAGCCAATGGTTCTACAAAGACCGCCTTTCTATCGGAAACTTTCTCGGGTATTGTGTGAAGGTTCTCGTCCGGCAGAACGGCGTACTCGGCCATTGTACCCGCGTAGTCTGCAATGCCGATTGTCCTTGTGTTTCTACAGTGCTTGAAAAGTCCCATATCGCACAGATCGCATTTCTTGCAGGGTATGCTTATTTCGGATACCACTCTCTTTCCAACTAGGAAACTTGTGTCGCTTTCGACCACTGTTCCGAGGAACTCGTGGCCGAGAATTCCTCGGAAGTTCATGTAGCCTTTTGTTATTTCGATATCCGTATTGCAGATACCTGCGAGATTTACCCTAACAAGAGATGTTCCCGGTTGCCTTTCCGGAATAGGTACTTCTCTCAGTCTCAGAGTCTCATCAAAGATAAGCGCCTTCATTATTTGTAGACCTTCTCGAGAGCATCCTCAATGTCCTCCAAAAGATCGGAGTGATGCTCCAAACCGGCTGATATTCTAACTGTCTTGCTTGAGAACCCGAATCTATGAAGTTCCTCCTCTGGATAGTCTCTGTGGGTCATCATGGCAGGTACTTCTACTAGAGTCTCCGCATCTCCGAGTGAAACGGCCAGTTTTATGAGCTTCAGGCCCTGGACGAATTTCTCTGCGTTTTCCTTTGGTCCGCACAACTCGAAGCTGATAATTCCGCCGAAGCCTTCCATCTGTCTGGCAGCCAATTTGTGGCCTGGATGATCCTCGAACCCAGGAAAAGAAGTCTTCTCGATTTCCTTTCTTTTTCTTAGGAATTCCGCTATTGCAGTCGCGTTTCTTTCATGCCTTTCCATCCTTAACCCGAGTGTCTTCATGCCCCTTAGTAGCAGCCAGGCGCTGAAAGGGCTGATGACTCCTCCAAGTTCACACATATATCCGAATTTCAGCTTCTGAGTATAATCAAAGTCCTTAGAGGTCGCAACTCCCCCAACAACGTCTCCGTGGCCCGATATGTACTTGGTAGCACTATGGAGCACAACGTCCGCGCCGAAATCCAGAGGTTTCTGGAATACGGGGGTTGCGAACGTGTTGTCGACAACCACTTTTATGCCCTTCGAGTGGGCAATGGCACAAAGGCCCTCAATATCGATTATCTCTAGAGCCGGATTTGTCGGTGTTTCGAGGAACATCACCCTTGTGTTCGGAGTGATAGATCTTTCCACATTGTTGAGATCTGTCATATCGATGAAGTCCGTATTGATCCCATACTTCGCTATAAGGTGGTTCAGAAACCCGAACGTTGAGCCGTAGAGATTTCTGTGTGCAAGGACAGAATCCCCAGCTCCCGAGAAGGACAGAATCACCGAACTGATCGCTGCCATTCCTGAAGAGAAGGCTACACTGTCCACTCCGTTCTCGAGAGTGGCAAGTCTCTGTTCGAAAAGATTTATGGTTGGATTACCGCCTCTTGTATAAACGTATGCCCGCCTCTTAAAGGAAAAGGTATCTTCGGCTTGCTGCAAATCAGTGAATGTAAATGTTGAAGTCATGTATATCGGAGAGTTGAGTGCCTGGTTCTGGTCCTCTTGCTCCGCAGCGTGTATTGCTAGAGTGTCAAAATGGTATTCTCTCGATTCTTCCATATCTACCACCTCACTTCTTATTGAATTATAGCGCAGCAAGTGAGAAGTGCGACTAACAATGGCTCCCGAAACCTGAACTTGGCAGTGTTGTGAAAAAATCTTCGCTGGAAAGTACAATCATTCGATAGCCTGCAACCGTCTTTTTAAGTGGAAGTTGCCGGATGATTCTGCACTAATTGCTCTGTTTCTTTTCTTGCCGCTTCTATCTCCTCCTGTATTCTCAGAACTGTCGCAGGTTCTTCGTAGAAGGAATAGGTGTCTTCTGAAGTCCTCACAAGTAAGAAGTAGTCCCTTATTTTTGGTTTGCCTATCATCTTTATCTTTCTGGCAGGGAGGAACATGTCTCTGAGAGAGGGAAGGTAAAGCTCGCCCGAAGACATGCTCAGATGGACTGAAACCTCTTCGATCTTCTCTATCGGAATAACCATGGTGACCCTTCCGCTTCCTGGGATATCGACCGTGAAGCGAAAGGCTTTGTCATGAATAACGGCGTAACTCTGACTCATGTTTACTTTCTCGATTTGGGCTACTCTGCCGAATGTATAGAACATGGAGTTTACGCGCATTCTGTTTTCGGCTCCAGAGAGCCCCAAATCCCGGATCAGTCTTTCTTTTGGTCGTTCGTCTCCCATGCCAAGTAGGGCAGTAATTATGCAGATTATGTCTCCAAAAAGGAAGCCTGCCTTGAAATTGCCAAGAAGTATTGCGATCACCTCAGCGACTATCGGGATCAAAGGAGCAAGTGCTAGTATGCGGTAATCAAATCTCTTCCTCAGCACGGTGAAGACAATATATGCCGGCGTGCATGCCAGAAAGTACCAGAGCGGAGAAAGAACAAACCTCGTGGCCGAACCTGCTAGCAGTAAGAGAATCCCAGTCATTAAGATCACTTCCCAACACAGAAATCGCTGAAAATCCTATTCAGCAAATCTTCTGTAACGTTTGTTCCCAACAATTCGTCGAGACTTCTTGCGGCCTGCTCAATCATCGTGCTCACAACGTCGACAGTTATCAAACTATCTATTGCTTCTATCGATTTGTCAATGCAGTCTACCGAATCTGAAAGCTTCTGTTTCTGCCTCGCGCTAATAATTACGGAATCTTCAATCGAGGTGATGTCATCTGTTTTCTTCAGCATGAGCTTCTCGAGATCTCTAATTCCTTCACCGGTTTTCGCGCTGATAATTACATCGTAAGAGCCGCTTTCGATCTTTCGAATATCGGATTTGTTTGCTGCAACAATAAGCCGCTTCCTTCCGTTTCGAAGATCTTCCTCTAGATCCCGGTTTTCCTGGTTATGAGGATCTCTCAGTAGAATTACTAAATCGGCTTCCTCGATTGCCTTCAAGCTCCTTTTGATTCCCAACTCTTCCACAGCATCTGTTGCTTCCCGTATTCCTGCGGTATCCACTACGTTAAACAGAACACCTTCTATGTTGAGATCTTCTTCAATAGTATCCCTCGTTGTACCGGGAAGATCTGAGACTATCGCTCTATCGCGTTTCAGCAAAGCGTTGAGAAGAGTAGACTTTCCGACATTTGTCTCTCCTACGATTGCGGTTTTGATTCCCCGGGAGAGTATTATCCCGTTCTCGGAACTGTTCACGAAATGGGCAATCTCATTCCTCAAATCCAGGAGTTCACCGCGCAGAGAGGAGTAATCAGTCTCAACTTCATCAGGATAGTTCAGTTCAACTTCAACGGCGGCGAGAAGACGAATCATCTTTTCCCTGAAAGAGACTACTTCTTCACTGAGACCTCCTGTAAAGCTTTTCACGGCTGCTTCCAGAGCTCTCTCTGTTTTGGAAGTGATAAGGGCGTTTATCGCCTCGGCTTTGATAAGATCGAATTTCCCGTTCAGAACCGCCCTCTTTGTGAACTCCCCCGGGAGAGCCATTCTCGAGCCAGCACGAAACAGAGCTTCCAAAGCGTTCTCCACAATAATCGGGTTTCCATGAAACGAGATCTCAAGCATATCTTCGCCTGTGTAGGAAGCCGGGCCTTCAAAGAAAACAACGACGACCTCATCGATGAAGCGATCGCCTTCGAAAAATTCCGCTACATATGCCCTTCGTGGTTGAAGACTTTTCGGGCCTGAGATCAAGTATCGGATTCTCTCTAGTACCCGTGGACCGGAGCATCTTACAACAGACGTTGCAGATACTCCTCTGGGAGTTGAAAGTGCGCAAATGATATCCTCAAACAATGTTCTCAGCTCCATGGAAGAGTGTCTTCAGCGTCTTCATCAGATGTCTTTCGGGCACTCCATAGAGAATGGATTTCCCTTCCCTTTCGTTTACAATTAACCTGCGGCTCCTAACTCCCAGAGAGTCGCGGATATGGTTTTCGCCGTGAGTCATAACTAAGCTTTCCGAGTGAGAATCGTACTCAACGATCTTTATTCCCATAGTGAATGCCCCAAGTCTTATCCGCGAAGCTTCAAGAAGGGAGACAACTTGAGAAGGAAGTCGGCCAAATCTATCTATCAGTTCCGCTTCTATTTCGTCGATTTCGCTCTCTTCTTTACATGCTGCGATTCTTCTGTAGATCTTCAACCTCTCTATAGAATCGGAGACATACTCCTCAGGGATCACCATATCGAACGGAATATTCTTCAGTTCCGTATCTACAGTCCTTTCCTCGACACCGATTTCGAACTCCCCTCTTAGCTCTTTCATAGCCTTATCTACCATTTCACGATAGAGGTACAGTCCGACCGAGTTGATGTTTCCATGTTGCTCTGCGCCAAGCAGCGTTCCGAACCCTCTTATCTCGAGATCCCGCATTGCGATCTTCATTCCGCTTCCGGCTCCCGAGAACTCTTTCAAAGCCTTCAGCCTCTCTCTCGAAGGATCGGACAGTCTCTTTGGATCGTAAAGAAAGTATGAAAAGGCTCTCCGATTGCTCCTGCCGACTCTACCTCTCAACTGGTAAAGTTGGGCCAATCCATATCTCTGGGAATCATTCACAATCAATGTATTGGCATTAGGGACATCAACACCGCTTTCGATTATTGTTGTGCATAGAAGCATGTCTAGTTCACCAACGTAGAATTCCCTTATCGTACGCTCAAAGGCCGTCTTGTTCATTTGACCGTGAGCAACGTCGATCTTGACTTCCGGCAGAAGATCTCTCAGCTTCACGAGAATCTCCGGCAGTTCGGCGACTCTATTGTGAACAAAGATCGTTTGACCACCTCTGTTGGTCTCCCTCAGTACTGCCGTTCTGATAAGCCTTTCATTTATCGCTCCTACATATATCTCTGGCGAAGTTCTTCCTGCGGGCGGAGTAGATATTACCGAGAGGTCTCTGAGACCCGAAAGAGACATGTAAAGAGTTCTCGGTATTGGCGTGGCGCTCATCGACAAAACATGTATCTGCAACCGAAGCTTCTTGAAGTGCTCTTTCTGGAGGACGCCGAAGAGCTGTTCTTCGTCGACTACTACCAGGCCAAGATCGGCGAATACGATTTCCTTTGAGAGCAAAGAGTGAGTGCCTACAACGACATCGACCTGTCCATTCTTAAGCCTTTTCAAGAGCCTGCTTCTCTGGGCGTCGGTCCTGTATCTATCTAGAATCTCTACTCTAATTCCAAAAGGGCTAAGCCTGCTTTCGAAGTTATCGAAGTGCTGTCTGGCCAGAACCGTCGTAGGAACCATCACAGCGACCTGTTTCCCGGAGACAACTGCTCTGAAGGTAGCACGCAGAGCCACTTCGGTTTTTCCGTATCCGGCATCGCCACTTATTAGACGATCCATCGGCTTGTTGGTACTCAGGTCGTCAAGTACTTCTTCGACTGCCTTCTGCTGATCTTCTGTCTCGAGATACGGGAAGCTTTCTTTGAAGCTCTTCTCCATCTCGCTTTCGCCTATCAAAGGAATTCCTGACGAGGCCTCTCTTGAGCCGTAAAGGTTTGACAGTTCTTCAATCAAAGCCTTCACTTCTCTCTTCACTTTCGATTTCTGTCTGTTCCAGGCAGTACCTCTCAAGGAGTTCAACTGAATTCCTTCGGTGTTTCCTATGTATTTGTGAACACGATCGACCCTGTCGACCGGAACGTAGATCTTATTTCCATCTCTGTACTCCAGGAGAAGATACTCTCTGGTTCCTAGAATGTTCTCCACTGTTCTTACTCCAAGATAACGACCAATGCCGTACTCCTTGTGGACAACAAAATCTCCCTCTTCCAGCTCCGTCCAGTCAACCACCGGTATTCTCGGCAAAAACTCTTCTTCTCTCCTTGGTCTCTTGATTATCTCAAGCTTCTCGCCGAGCTCCGAGTCGTAATCAAGAGAGGAGACTTCTCCGTCAGATACGATGGAATAATCCTTCAACTTCAGTAGCACTTCTGAGGACACTCCACCGAATCTGATGTAGAGGAACTTTCTAACAGCTTTGTCCGAAAGGAGTTCAAGAGTCTCGCGTTCTCTTCGCCCAAATTCAGCTAACGCATCGTCTGGATTGACAAAGACTACGTTGTAGTTTTCAAGAAAGTCAAGAAGAATCGATTGCCGCTCGTAGAAGATTCCTGCAATAGTATCCATCGTGTCCAGGCGGTCCCGAAGAATCTCATCCGAGCCACCGATTGCCTTTTCTGCGCTGGAAATTCTTTTCAGAGCGAGTTCCCTGTGTGGTGAGGCGGTGATGCCCTCGGCAGCAGGAGTTACATAAGCTTCATTCAGCCTTTGAAGACTCTTCTGAGTTGCCGGATCGAAACTTCTGATCGATTCTATCTCTCTGTCGAAAGTGTCTATTCTAATCGGTCTTTCAGTCCCAGGAATGAAGATGTCGACAATTCCTCCTCTAACGGCAAATTCCCCGGGAATTGTGACGGAAAACGCCCTGGAATATCCCAGACTCTGCAGGTGGTCCTCGTGGAGAGTGAGTGGACCTCCAACTTCAGCCTTCAGCGAAAGGCCTTCGAAGACTTCGATTGGCACTGTCTTTCTCAGAAGACCATGAAAAGACGTATACACGGTTCTGAGCTCTCCGAGAAGCAGCTTTCTGAGCAACGCGAGTCGTTCAGACCTTATCCTGGGAGAAGTCCCGACGTCTTCAAATGGGAAGACATCATGAGAGAAGAAGAATCCATCACCCTCATGCTTCGAATGTATGTCGATGAAGGATTCCAGCATTCTCTCGCTGGGAAAAATGACTACAGTTGCAGAGCACTTTTCGATTTTCTTCTCGACCCAGGAAATCGGGTCGTTTACTCTATATAATACTCGTTCCAAAACAACCTCCAAAGCCTTTTCAAAACAGTGCTTGCAGCTCTTAGCTGGATTGTCTCTCTGGCTCCCTTGAATCTATCGGTGTAGGTCTCTATTGAATCTACAATCCTCACTGCAGAGCAGACAAGGCCCACGGGTTTAAGATCTGACCCTCCCGAAGGACCTGCTATTCCAGTGACGGAAAGGCCCACATCAGTTCCGAAGAGACGACTTGTCCCCGCGGCCATTTCGAAGGCCACCTCTTCAGAGACGGCACCGTGTTGACTCAAAGAGTTCTCACTGACTTTCAGGAGTGACATCTTCGATTCGTTCGAATAAGATACGATGCCTCCAGAAAAGACATCTGAGACTCCGGGAACCGAAGTGAGAAGTGCAGAAAGGCGTCCTCCTGAACAGGATTCCGCTACGGAAATTGTCAGGTTCTTTTCCCGAAGCCCTTTGACAACCACTTCAACCAGTTCCTCGCCGCTTGTTGTGTAGATGTACCTTTTCCACCGCTCGGAGAAGAGGTGGCAAACCTCTTCGAGAACAGACTCGTCACTCGCGGACAGGATCACTGTTGGACCAGAGAAATAACGTACTCTTGTTACGAACTTTACTCCAGAGAACCTGGAAAGCATCTCCTCAGTGAAGTCTTCTACTTCTGGTTCAGTAAGATCCAGGAATCCGATCGTTCTAGAAAACATCTTGGGCGGCAGAGTAATGTGTTTGAGGGCTTCCATGAAGACCGCTTCCATTTCCATCGGAGGTCCGGGAAGAATAACGATCTCCTTGTTCTCTGTTCTCACAAATGATCCCCTGGCGCTACCAGAGATGTTCGGAAGCTGAACCGAGTCCTGCATAACGAGAGCTTGCCTCTTCAGTCCCGCAGGGGCTTCTCTGGAAAACCGCTTAAGGAAGCTTTCTTCTAATGCAGAATAATACTCGCTATCGAAGCTCAGCTCCCTGCCGAGATAGTCGGCAACAGTCTGAAGAGTAATGTCATCGAATGTGGTTCCAAGTCCTCCTGTTATTAGGAGGAGATCAGCTCTACTAAGAGCCGTTCTTATCTCGTGGCTTATGTATTCCCTGCTGTCCGGAACTACAACGATTGACTGGACTTCAAATCCCAGTGCCGTAAGACTCTCTGCGAGATAACCTCCATTACTGTCTTTGACCACGCCTCTGGTGATTTCGTCCCCGGTAAGAAGGATTGCAGCCTTCAAGCGACCACCTCCTGGTCAATTGTATCACCAAAAGCGTAGTGTTATAATTGAGTGCCGGGGGAGCCCAGAAGGCTGAGAGTGCTGAAAGCAGACCCCAAGAACCTGATCCGGTTAGCACCGGCGTAGGGAAGGCCATGGCTAGCGCCTCCGGTAATTTCTTGCAGGAGGTGTTTTTTATGAGAAGAGCATTTCTGGTCTTATCATTGATCCTCTTCATTCCATTTTCGACAGTGTTGCCGCTCAAGGTATATTCATACGATTCCCTTCAACCGCTCGCGCAAGAGACTTTTTCGAAGTTTACAGAAAAAACGGGAATTGCAGTTGAGTTTCGCGCTGTTGGAGATTCGGGTTCTCTGCTGAGCTTGATTATTTCCGAGCGCGAGAATTTCGATGGAGATGTCGTGATTGGAATCGATAACCTTCTTTCGAGACGTGCTTTCGAAGAAGGTATCTTTCTTTCTTACAGACCCCAAGGCTATGAGAAGATCTTTGATAATGATCTTCTACTCGATAGTCAGTGGAGACTAACCCCATATGATTTCGGAGGGATCGCGCTAATATGTGACACTAGCCAGATAAAAGATTCCATCGAAACGCTTTGGGATCTAACCGGGCCGGAGTATCGAAGGAGCGTGATTATTCAAGATCCCAGAACCTCGAGTACCGGTCTATCTTTCCTCGCTTGGACTTATCTGCTTTTTGGCGAGCGATTTGAGGAATTCTGGCAGGCTTTCAAACCCTCGATACTCACAGTTTCTCTCGGGTGGGACGACTCTTTCCAGAAATTCGAATCCGGAGAGGCTCCAATAATGGTTTCTTATGCCACGGATGGAGCATATTCAATGCATTATTACGGTGAATCTGTCTATATGACAATAATTCCAGAGGGCAGGGGTTACGTCCAGATTGAGGGAGCGGGAATCATAAGATGGACGAAGAATCTGCGCGATGCTGAAATGTTCATGGACTTTCTTCTGAGTGAGGACTTTCAGCGTCATATTCCCCTTAACCAGTGGATGTTCCCTGTAATAGATGTAGAGATGCCCCCGGCCTTCGATTATGCCGTCAAACCGGAGAAGATTCTGAAACTATCTGCCGAGGTGGATCTTTCCGAACTCATCTCCAAGTGGGAAGCGGTAATATACGAAAGGTAAATTTCTGACAATATCTGCAGTTGGGATCGCGGCCGTTGTTTTGCTGCCGTTATTCTTTGCCTTCGGTAATCTAGAGTTAGATACGATTTTTTCAGTGATTTCGTCGCCCTCGTTCAGGTCGATTGCCGGGTTCACGGTCAAGCAGGCGCTTCTCAGTACATTTCTGGCAATGATCGTCGGTTTCCCGGCGGCAGTTCACTATGCGAGAAGCAACGGTCGTCTTTCACGTCTATTGGGAATAACAACCTATATACCGTTCTTCTTTCCCAGCATATCGATGGCAATAGGCTTCCTGGCAGTTTACGGCAGAAATGGACTCTTCAACAATTTGATGTCTTTTGCCGGTCTGGAGAGGGTACAGATTCTTTATTCTCTTGGGGCAGTCTTACTTGGACACGTCTTCTATAACGCACCAATAGTTATACTAGTTCTTGGGAATGCGCTCAGAAGTTTGCCTTCAGATGTGCTGGAAAGTTCTAAGATAGACGGATCGGGGAGGATACGAAGACTTCTGCGAGTAGAACTACCTCTTGTTACACCGGCAATTATCAATTCCGCGCTTCTGATCTTCACTTACTGTTTCACCTCTTTTGCCGTTGTTCTTGTATTGGGCGGGGCGCAATTCGCTACCCTGGAAGTTTCAATCTATATGAATTTCAGGCTTTTGGCTGCACCGCAGAATGCAGTCGTTCTTGCCGCAGTTCAGTTCGCATTTATTATGGTTTTCGGATTACTCATTTCACTGAGCGAGAAGAGTTCGCCCTTTGAACATGGTGAGCAGTATCTGGAAAAGAACAGATTCACGGGCATCTACTCATGGATATTTGTTCTCTTCGAGTGGATACCGATTCTTGGTGCCCTCTTCAGTTCATTCTACGACTGGACCAGAAAGGAATTCATCTTCGAGAGGATAACGAAGCTGTTTACAGAAAAGATCGTGCTTCTCGGCACGGGATTGGTCAACACATTGGTCAATTCAATAACGCTTTCATTTCTTGCAGCCGTTGTGACGGTAACAATCGCCTTTTTTCTTTCGTGGCAAGCAAGGCACACCTCTCGAGGATCGAGATATCTGAGAATAGTGTCTTTGATAGCTCTGTCCGTAACACCTTCGATTCTAGCTGTTTCCTATCTCACAGCATTTGGGAGTTTCCCTGTTCCACTGCTGCTGGTGCTGCTTTACATTGTGATTTCGTTACCCGTTGCTTTGAACTACATAAGTGGTCAGGTGATCGGTGCTGAGCTTGCCTTCCTTGAGGCGGCGCAACTCGACGGTGCTTCGAAACTTGCACGCGTATGGTATATGATAATCCCTTTCTTTAGAAGCACGATTATTTACGCTGCAACGGTAGTCTTCGCAATTTCTATGGGCGAATTTGGCGGATCGCTAATACTCGGGAGCAAGGACTTTCCTACGTTTGCCGTTGCCATCTACAGACTAAACGGAAGCCGCTATCTACTGGAGGCAAGGTTCTTAAGTTCGGCCCTGGGAATCATAATTATCTCTGTTGTCGCTATCTCCCGGTGGTTTGCACAAAGACCTGAGAGAAGTAGTCGCAGCACTCCCTGATTCCACAAATGTCGCACTTTGGGCCTACAGGTCTGCAGATCTCCCTGCCGAACTCAACCATTGACCCGTTCACCGGCCCCCATATCTTGGGTGGCAAGATCTTCATCAGAGCAAATTCGGTGTCGTCGGGCCTCTTCGTCTTCACCCATCCCAGTCTATTTGCGATTCTGTGAACATGGGTGTCAACTGCCAGGGCCTCCCTTCCAAATGAAACGTTTAGAACGATGTTAGCCGTCTTTCTGCCAACTCCGGGAATTGTAACAAGCTCTTCAAGGGTATCGGGGACAACCCCTCCAAAGTTTTCTACGACTATTCTTGCGCAGTTGATTATTCTGGAAGCCTTCTGCCTGTACATCCCGGATGCTTTTATCAGCTCGTACAGGTCTTCCGGGAGAGCTTTCATAAGCGATTCAGGATCGGGATAAACCGAGAAAAGCCTGCGTGAGGCTTCCTCGGTATTCTCATCTCTTGTGCGCTGACTCAATATTGTGCTCACCAAAACCTTGAAAGGTTCTTCATAGTCGCGACCTCTAGGAAAGTTTTCTACTATCCATTCCGACACTGCCGTAGGTGAGCAGTCAGACCTAGACATCGCCTCCCTCCAGGAAGGCTTTGTATGCTCTATATGTTTCGTATAGGTCCACCTTTGAGAGAATCTCAAATGGTGAATGCATTCCGAAAACCGGCGTTCCTGCATCGACTACGGTGACGCCCCTTTCGGCGAAGAATTTCGCAACTGTCCCTCCGCCGCCCCTATCGACTTCTCCTAAGATCGTACTCTGCCAGTGCACTCCCTTCTCGTTCAGAAGGTTTCGCACATAGCCCATGAACTCCGCACTGGCTTCGCTGGTTCCTGACTTTCCTCTGGAGCCCGTGTATTTCAATATTGCAATTCCATATCCGAATCTTGCTGCATTTGTTTGATCGTGAGCATCCTTGAAGGTCGGGTCAAATCCGGCGGCAACATCTCCCGATATCATTCTGGATTTCTCGAGAAGGAAGTCGATCTCGTAAAGCCCCTTCTCTCCAGAAAGATTGAGAAGCTTCTCGATAAAGGCGACCCAAAACCGCCCCTTTGCTCCTGTAACGCCTTCACTTCCTATCTCCTCCCTGTCGAAGAGAAGGACCATTGCAGTCCTCTTTGGGTTCTCTATTGAAGACATATCCTTGAGTGCTGTTATAGCAGTGTATGAACAGACCCTATCATCATGCGCGTAAGCACCGATCATAGATCGATCAAGTCCAACTTCCCTCGGTTCGATAGCCGGCACAAGCTGGATGTCCGCAGAAAAGAAGTCTTCTTCAACAAGTCCGTACTTTTCATACAACAGATTAAGGAACATCAGCTTCACTGGATTCTCAAAGTCTTTGACGTCCGTTATAGGAATAGATCCGGACATGGCATTGAGATCCTTTCCTTGAAAGACCTTTCTGAAATCGCCTTCCCTGTTGTCCAAATGAGGGAGAAGATCGGAAATCACGAATACAGGATCATCGCTGCTCATTCCAATAGAGACATCAACAGATTCTCCATTGCTCTTGACTACCGTACCTACGAAGGCCAAAGGTATGTTTAGCCACTGATACTTCTTGACTCCTCCGTAGTAATGTGTCTTGAGCATTGCAAGCTCCGAATCTTCTACAAGAGGACTCGGCTTGAGATCCAATCTGGGGGCATCGAGGTGAGCTGCAATCATGTCGATACCGTCCTTGAGGTCTTCACCGATGACCGCTGCTATTAGCGCCTTGCCGCCTTTGGTGATGAATATGCGGTCACCCTTTTTAACGCCGCTTTCCTCGAATGAAGAGAGGGGTTTGAAACCATTTTTCTGGAGAAGGTCCACAAGATGTCTGACAGCCAGACGTTCTGTTACAGATTTGCCAATGAAGTTCATATAATCTTTTGAATAGGCAAAGACCGCATCTCTGTCGAGCGTAAACCAGGCGTTCTTCTTCTTCAAAGTAAGCTTTTCACCGAGCTTCTTGACTTCTTCGTTTTTCAATACTTCACCTCCATGAAAGTCTGTTTCGTTCCAACGTCTTTAATTTTATCGGATTTGCTTGTTTTTTTCGACCTGCATTGATTTGCTTCTCTTACACAGGTCGAGCTCCTGCGTTTTGCCATTTTCATTTTATGATTCGCATGTAAAAAGAATTTGCAGTCTATAATGGATTGATATGATTAATCTCGAATAATTAGTATAATTAACTTGCGAAGTTGAACCCTGTTCGCTTCTCCATCGTCATATAGAACAGATTAGGGTGGTATGGTTGGACGAAAAGAAGCTACTAGACGGACTGAAGAAGAAGAAAGTTTGGGCATACGAAGTCTTGTATGATGACTACGCCCCGAGATTGGGTAGTGTTATCAAATCGTATCTTGGATATGATGATGTAGAAGATGTTATCCAGGAAGTCTTTATAAAAGTCTTCAAGAACGTCAAGAAGTTCCGTGGAGACGCCAAACTATCGACTTGGTTATACAGGATTGCGGTGAATGTTTGCAAAGACACATTGGCCAAGAGAAAACGGAACAACGAGTTCTTGACTGATTTCGTAGAGAGCGAAGACAAAGTAACATTTGAGCCGCCGGCAACTACGAACGTTTTTGGGGAAGTTATGGACGAGATTTCTTTTGAAGAACTCATGTTAGTGGTTGGCAAGCTTTCCGAAGATGATCGTTTGCTGATTAAGTTGAGAGACATAGATGACCTGTCGTACGAGGAGATCGCCGATATACTTGAAAAGCCGGTCGGAACGGTGAAAAGCAGGTTACACTATGCAAGAAAGCGACTCAAGGAGATGCTCGAGGAGGTAGGTTACATTGGATGAACTGAGATTTGTCCGCATTTTGGATCGCGAGATCCCTTTAGAGGAAATGAGGGTAGATGAGAAGAAGGAAATTAGGAGTTATGTGAAGGTGATTGGAGCTCTTAAGGAAAGCTGCTCTTACAGACCTTCTGATGAGCTTAAGAAGAGGACTGTTGGCAAGATCAAGAAGCTAAAGAGCAGACCCTACAAGATGCTCGGAACTGTGGCCGCATGTCTAGTTCTTGGTCTGTTTTCAGTATCATTCTTCACTGGCAATACGATTCTAATCAAGAAAAAGGGCGATCTCTATCAACTTGCAAACGTTCTTGGTTACAGTTCGACTCTGAACGAGAGACTCAGGGTTAATTTGACTGTTTTCTCGCATGTTGATTCACAGATGAATGATATTGTGGTCATGGAGAAAGAGATGGAGCGTTCTCTGGGCTTCCTGAATGAATCGTCTGTGAACAATGACTTTGAGATCTCCGGAATCAACACAACTTATTGATCTATACGCGCTCTAAGACACAAAAGGAGTGAAATCGCCGTGAAAAAGCTGTCCGTACTCGTTGTCCTATTGCTTACTGTCGGGCTGGCGGTTGGAAAGGATGCTGTTGAAGAGTTAACGACGCTTGTTAATGCACTCAAGAACTCTTCGTATGAAGTAGACAGATACGTACAAGAGAGCGGAATAGTTACTACTGCGAAGAACGAGCGAGTAATAAAATCTGGTCCGTACAAGCTGGTCACTTCTTACTCGACAACGAAGGGTGAGTTTGGTTGGGTTAGGAATAGCTCGGGCCATTATGCCATTTTCCGAACGCGAAGCGTTGCCTTTGAGCCGATAACAAAGATAAAGGATTTCGAAGACAATTTCGTGGATCTAGTGAATAGCAAATCTTATACGATCAATCTCTTTCTTGATTTGCCAAGCGGCAGAAAGATTACGATTTCCTCGGGTGATCTCTCATTTGATGTTACTTATGACGATAACTATAGACTTCTTAAGCTCGTCAAGTCTTATCCATTTCATTCGATTAGTGCAAGTTATAGAAACTACTCAGAGATGTCTCATGAAGCTCTGACCAAGCTTTCAAATGCTACCGACGGCATGATTATTGTTCGTCCGCCGGTCTATTTTTCTGAAGCTATGCTCGAAAGGCATTTCGCATGGTCTTCAATGGATTTTGCAACTGATGGTAAGACCTATCTGTACACACTTCTCATGTACTCTCCGGAATTCGGACGAATGGTCCTGTACTTCTCTTTCAATTCTGAGCCGGATTACCTTCAGAAGTTCTCTGCTCAGATGGCGGAAGCAAACGGATTCAGCTATGCAATTGAGAAACTCTCGGCCTCTTCAGCGGTTAGTCTTCTTGGGATGGTGGATACTAAAACCCTGAAGGCTCTTCTTGAAGACCTCTATTGATTGAAGCTGCCTTCTTCTAGAAGCAAGTCTTATTGAGGTTTTCATAAATCTTTTTCTAAATTGAATGAATTTTGTTGTATAATCAATCAAACCTTTTTTGGAGGCTATAGAATTATGGAGATCAAGGAGACGATAGCTCTTCTCAAGAGCAGGGGCTACAGGATTACTCCTCAGAGAGTTGCGATAATCCGGATTCTCAGAGATCATGAAGGTCATCCGGGAGCTGAGGAAGTTTTTAGATCTGCTTTAGAACTTTATCCAAATATCTCAATGGCTACAGTCTATAACGTAATGGAAGTTCTTGAAAAGGAAGGAATTATTAGGGCTATTGCTGTAACTAAGACTTCCAGGCGATACGATCCTAATCTCAAGCCTCATAGTCACTTCATATGCAATACCTGCGGTAGAGTCTTCGACATCCCAATCAAATACTTTGAAGCTTGCATGAGAAGACTTCCTCCTGAACTGAACGATTTCGAGGTGAAGTCGCTCGAGGTCATCTACAAGGGCTCTTGTTCAGACTGCAAGACAAGATAACGATAACTTCAAACGCTTCTTGGGGGTGCAATAATGAAAGGACTAGACATTAATCTGGAAGAAGTCCTCACTAGAGTGATGAAAATATCTGATTTAAACTCACTTCAGGAAGAGAAATCCAGGCTCGTCGGGAAGCAGGGTTTGATAACCTCGCTTATGAAGAAGTTGAAAGAGATTCCTCCTGAGGAGAGAAGAGAGTTTGGAAAGACGGTCAACGAGTATAAGAATGCGATTGAAGAGGCTCTGAGTACTCGCAGAAACGAACTTGAAGAAACGGCCAGGATAGAACGAGAGAAATCCGAGAGGCTCGATTACACAATTCCGGGCAAGAAGAGGGATATAGGTTCTCTACACTTGATCAGCCAGACAATGGAAGAGGTCCAGAGTATCTGGGTAAGCATGGGTTTCGAGGTAACGACGGGCCCGGAGATTGAGACAACCTACTACAACTTCGAGGCTTTGAACACTCCTGAGTGGCACCCCGCAAGAGACATGCAGGATACTTTCTATCTTGAAGACGGCAGACTCCTCAGAACGCATACTTCTCCCGTTCAGATAAGGACAATGGAGTCAAGAAACCCGCCTCTCGCGATATTCGCGCCTGGGACCTGTTATAGAAAGGACACTCCCGACGCTACTCATCTTCCTATGTTCCATCAGTTTGAGATCCTGTTCGTGGATAAGGGAGTATCGGTCAGCCATTTGAAGGGCTCGCTAGACCATTTTGTCAAGAGGCTCTTTGGCGATAACAGGAAGATCAGATTACGTCCCAGCTTCTTCCCGTTTACGGAGCCGAGCTTTGAAGTCGATGTGAGTTGCGGGATCTGCAACGGAGAAGGCTGCAGAAGTTGTGGAGGCAGTGGATGGCTAGAGATCCTTGGAGCAGGCATGGTACATCCGAACGTATTTAAGAGCGTAGGATACGATCCTGAAGTCTGGAGTGGTTTTGCTGCCGGAACGGGTCTTGAGAGAATTGCGATGCTGAAGTACGATCTTGAAGACATCAGGGACCTTCTTCGGAACGATAGACGCTTCCTTAGGGGTTACAGGAGGGCTGTAATATGAGACTGTATCTCGAATGGCTTGGTGACTTCATTGATATAAGCGACAAATCCCCTGAGGAACTCGGCAATAGCTTATCACTGAGCGGTACTGAAGTTGCAGGTGTTGAGTATCCCTGGAGTTATGTCGAGGGAGCATTGGTGGGAAGGATTGTTTCAACAGGTATTCACCCTGAGAGTGAAAGGCTTCAAATAACCGAGATCGACATCGGTGCTCGTAAGATAACTGTGGTTACAGCAGACTTGACTGTGAAGAAAGGCGAAACAGTTGCCGTGTTGCCTGAAGGCTCCTCTCTTTCAGGAATGAAGATCGAGAAAAAGGAGTTCCTTGGAGTTGAATCGGAAGGAATGTTCCTTTCTCTTGAGGAGTTGGGTCTGGAGGACAAATCACTTACTATATTGAGACTTGAAGAAGGTCGACCGGGGGATTCCGTGGTTGAACTGCTTGGGCTCGACTCGCCGGTGGTCGAAGTGGAATTGACGGCCAACCGGGGAGACTGTCTCTCTGTCGTTGGATTGGCGAGAGAACTAGGTGCGATCTTTGAAAAGAAGATCACGAGACCTGAAGTGGATGAGTCGATTCAGACCGGAGATGATCCTTTTCTGAAGGTGAAGCTGAACGACAATGGTTGTATCAGATACACGGCCCTTCTGGTGGACCATGTGAAAATCGGCGAGTCTCCTCTCTGGATGAAGAAGAGACTGGTTGCGGCAGGTCTCAGGCCGATAAACAACGTAGTGGATATAACGAATTACGTGATGCTTGAGACCGGTCATCCTGTTCACGCATTCGACGTGGAGAAGATTGGATCAACCGAAATAGTTGTTCGCAAGGCAAGAAACGGAGAAAAGCTGGAACTCCTCGACGGAAAAACCGTGGAGCTTGATAACAACGATATGCTGATCACAAATGGCGAAACCCCTCTAGCCCTTGCGGGAGTTATGGGTGGTGAGGAATCGGGCGTCTATTCAACTACGAAAAGAGTTCTGCTAGAGGTTGCCGTGTTTGATCCCGTGAGAATCCGAAAGACTGCAAGGAAGCTTGGGATCTCTACAGACAGTTCGTACAGATTTGAGAGAGGTATAGACTACGAAGATTCGATATACGTGATAAGACGACTGGCCGATCTAATGAAGCAGCTCTGTAGCGCGAACGTAGGTTCGAACATCGTCGATGCCGGAAGGGTGCCCGAGCTTCAGCATATAAAGCTAAGAGAGTCGTACGTAAGTGAGAGACTTGGAGGAGCAGTTCCGCCAGAGAAGATCGGCAGAATACTTGAAAGCCTGGAGTTTTCAGTGAAGCGCACAGATGATGGCTGGAAGGTAAAACCACCTGCTTTTCGAGCATACGACACAAAACTGGAAATTGATCTTGTTGAAGAGATCGGCAGGATCTACGGCTACGACAGGATAGTAAACGAATTGCCCAGGATTTCCCCCATCTCGGGTGGCGTACCGGAGTCTTTGAAGAGGCAGAAGAGACTTAAGGATCTGATGGTCGCAAATGGTTTCGACGAGGTTGTCACATACAGTTTCGTAAATCCCGAAGAGATTGCAAAAGTAAACAAAGGAGTCGATTGCATCGCTTTGAGGAATCCGCTGTCGATGGATATGGCTGTCTTGAGGCCATCGCTAGTCTATAATCTCTTAGCTGCGGCATCCTACAATTTCAGAAGACAGAACAGAGATATCAAGCTCTTCGAGATAGCTTCGGTTTTCAATCCACTTGAGAAGCAGTGCGAAACAACTGCGTTAGGTTTTGTGGCTACAGGAAGAGAGAATCCACAGGATTATTCCGACAAGAGGGTAATCGACTTCTTCACTATCAAGGGAATAATCGACGAGTTCTTCTCACTTTACGGTTTAACTGCTGCGTACAAGCCTTCATCAGCCCCTTGGCTCGAAAGAGGGAAAGCAGTCTCTGTAGAGATTGAGGGTGCAAGAGCGGGCTTCCTTGGTGCTGTAGATCCAGCAATAGCCGATTCTCTTTACGAAATCAAAAGCGGTGAAGTGTTTATTTCAGAACTCAACGTAACCTTAATTGAAAGCATGATGAAAGAGTTTTCCGGAGTAAAGAAAATCTCTCCATTCCCAAGAGTCTTCAGAGATCTCTCGTTCCTTGTTCCTTACTCTATAGACTATGGGCAGCTTGAAAAGCTGATAACCGACACTCTAGAAGGAACCTTTTTCAACGAAGTAAGGGTTTCCGACCTGTATGAAGGAAAAGGCATTGAACATGGATACAGGAGCATAACAGTTACTCTAGCTTTTGAATCTTTCGAAAAGACCCTTACCGACGAAGAGATAAACTCTCTAATCGAGTTGGTTTTAAAAGAGACTGAAGAGATTGGTGTGAAGCTGCGTGGATAATCTGCTTCTCAATACCTTCAGCAGGAAAATCAGAGCTTATCTTCCTGAACTATGGAGGAAGGTCTCGAAGGAAGAGTTTTCGGTTGAACGAAAGTCCGGGTACAAGGACATTGTTACCTCGGTTGATCTCGAGATAGAAGAAAATCTCAAGTCGTTTCTTCACAATCTCTTCCCGGATGCTGCGTATCTCGGAGAAGAGTCGGGACCAGATGTTAGATCCTCAACAATGTGGATAGTTGATCCTGTGGACGGCACGACAAACTTCTCGAAGTCAAATCCTCACTATTCGACACAGATTGCTCTGTACACAGAAAATCGTGTCGTATTGGCAGTTACCTATGATCACAACCGGAAGGAGACATTCCATGCAATTGAGGGTCAGGGTGCCTACTTAAACAATAAACGGATTTGGGTTAGCAAAACAAAAGAGCTTCGAGAAGCTACAAGTCATGTTGGCCTTCAGTACTCATCCGAGACGTCTTTTGAGAGAATTACGAGGAGAATTAATCGAGCGATAAAGATATGTAGAGGCGTTCGTATAACGGGAAGCGCGTGTCTTGACTTTGCCTACGTTGCAGCCGGCAGAGCAGATATATTCTGGGAAGAGAAACTCAAGCCATGGGATGTTGCCAGCGGAGTCCTGCTGGTGAAGGAAGCCGGTGGCTTCGTTGGAAGCTGTCTTAAGGAACCTCTTGACCTTCTAGATCCCAATGTTCTCGTTGCCAACAACTCTCCGGAGCTGGTTGAAGAGTTCAGGGAGAGAGTCTTGTATGATTAAGTGAGGCAGACGCCTACTGCGCGCTGTACCCGGGTACGCAATGCGCCGAAAACATCGGCGGACGCAAGGCTGCCTTCGGCAGGA